>NZ_JBANBA010000120.1:0-7500 GCF_059803475.1 Bradyrhizobium sp. UFLA05-89
GAGCAACATCGTCGTCTCCAGGTTGAATGGATTCAGCAACCTCAGTCTGGCCTCAGACCCGGTCGCTATCCACTCCCTATGGAATCTTCGCTGCGCTCGCAATGACGGAGTATGAGGTGACGCCTTCGCATCAATTCGCCGGCGCCGACCGCGGATCGCGCACCGGCCATCGGCCCGCCTCCACCAGCGTGATGAACCGCTCCACCGTCTCGTTGAACAGCGCGGGCTCTTCGAGATTGAGCACGTGACCTGACTTCGGAAACATCGCAAGCCCCGCCGCCGGCAGATGCTTCTTCAGGAACAGGCTCGGCCCGATGCACGGGTCGTCCTCGTCGCCGCAGATGATCAGCGCGGGCGTGGCGACGCGCCCGATCGCGTCCGTCATCGTGTAGATCGAGGGACGTCCGCCCTGGAAGCCGCGCATGGTGTTGGCCGAGCCCTTGGAATCGTGGCGCGCGAGTGCGGCATAGAAATCGGCGTGGCCGCGCGGGTCCTTCACGAGGAAGGGGATCCGGCTCGGCGCCTCGCGCGTGACTTTCGCGACTTCCGCGGAGCCCAGCGTTTCGAACTGCTCGGCGTTGGCGCGGCACTGCTTGCGCCAGGCTTCGAGGTTGTCGAGCTCCGAGCCTGAGCCGACGCCGGCCAGCGTCATCGACAGCGCGCGCTGTGGCGCGCTCAAGCCGATCTGAAGCGACGAATAGGCGCCCATCGAAAGCCCGACGAGATGAGCCTTGTCGATGCCGAGATGATCGAGCACGGCGAGCGCGTCGGTGTAGAAGTGTTTGTAAGTGTAGAGGTCGGCTGACGCGGGCACGTCCGACGGCGTATAGCCGCGTGCCGAATAGGAAATGCAGCAATGGCCGCGCGAGAAGTAACGCATCTGCGGCTCCCAATTGGTGTGGTCCGCCGCGAATTCGTGCAGGAAGATGATCGGGGTGCCGTGGCCCGCTTCCTCGAAATAGATGCCGACATCGTCTCTGGTCGTGGCGTGGGGCATTAACCGTCTCCCTCTTTCTGAGCCGTCGCGTTAAGCATCGCGGTTAATGCTGTGGGCAGCAATGCGGCAGCATCGGACCAGCATCGATGCAGGATCATCGCAGAAATTCCCTGAAGCGAATTTCTGCTATGCAGCATTGTGCCTTGCTCTCGCCACATCTGGACTTTCATACAACCCGCGGATGTCGGCCGCCGCACCGGCTGATGGGGATTGGGGGTGTCAACGAAGGATGAAGAATGTTTGAGTTGTTTGCGTTTGGCCGGCTGCGTCACGTCATCGCGCTGGCTCTTTTCTCCGCGGCATTCGCCGCATCTATCTCTCCAGCATCAGCACGGTCTCATCGTCACAGCGCAGAGCGGCACGCTTACGTGCATCACGCCGCGCACCATGCAGGCGGGTATCATCACTATCGCCACGCGCGCAGCTCGCGCTTCGAGCGCGGCGCCGCGCAGTTGCAGGCGACCGGCTTCGAGAATACGCAGGCCAGCTATGACCCGAGCGCGAACAGCGGCAGCATGGCCACGTCGGGCGGCTTCGGTGGCGGCTCGGGCCTCGTCTCGGAAGCGCGCCGTTATCTCGGCGGCAATCCGACCGAGCGCGGCAACCTATGGTGCGCGCGCTTCATGAACATGGTGCTCGAGCACACCGGCCATAAGGGCTCCGGCTCCGACATGGCGAGCTCGTTCGCGCATTACGGAACGCGTGTCACCGGTCCGCAGGTCGGCGCGATTGCGGTCATGTCGCGCGGTCGCCGAGGCGGCCATGTCGGCATCATCACCGGCATCGACGCCAAAGGCAATCCGATCATGATCTCCGGCAACAACGGCAATCGCGTCCGCGAGGCGCCGATCTCGCGCGGCCGGATCTACGCGTATGTGATGCCGAACTGAGGCGCGTCACTGCGAGAACCGTAAGGTGGGCAAAGGCACGTTAGCGCCTTGCCCACCATTTCTCGCAACGGCGACACAAGTGGTGGGCACACTTCGCTTTGTCCACCCTACGCAGCTTAAACCAACTTCGGCTCTTCAATCCCGATTGCTTCGCCGATGCCAATCTCGCCATCTGCGATCACCTCGCCATAGACGCCGCAATCCATGTGGCCGAGATGGCGCATGATCGTGGGTGGAATCTCGAGGTCGCGCATCGCCGTGTCCGGATCGACATTGGTGGCCGCGCAGCGGACGATGCGCTTGACGATCTTCAGCCGCACCGCGCCGATCGCGAGCGTCTGGCCGACGAGGCCGAGCTCGTGCCACGCCGGCCAGCCCCGGACGTAGAGATTGGCGCGGAAGCGCAGGGGATGAACGGCGGCGCCGAGCATCTCCTCGATGGCGCGCACGCTGCCGAGATTGATGATGGAGACGACCTTGCGGGCAACGTCGGAGAAGCTGTGGTCGCGTCCCGACAGCACTTTTGGCGGGCCCCGCAGCTCGCTCCGGAAATTGCCGGTAAAGTAACTCTCGATGGCCGCGCGCCCGCTGGCCGTCTCCAGATCGCCGCTGGCGACGACCTGACCGTCCTTGCGGATGGTCAGCAGATTAGTCGCGTCCTCGAACCGGCTGTTCAGGGTGGCTAGCCGCTCATTGCGCATCAGCATCAGGAACTGGGTCTTGGGCATCCACTGCGGCGCCTCCGGATCGAAGCCGCTCGGGCCGTTCTCGATGGCATAGCGACGGTCGGCGGGGAGGCTCTGGCCGACCCGCAAGGCAACGCGGGGCAGTGGCTCGGGCGTCAGGCCTTTGACCGGATAGCGGTAGAGGCCGGTGATATCTGCAGTCGGGCTGATCATCATGGCGCTAGTTAAGGGATTTCACCCGCCGGCGCCAAGCCGGCCATTTAGCGCAAGAGTTTGGCCGCGCACGAATTTGTGAAGAAGCCTCTTCCGTTCCCGCGACTTGGTTCCCACATCTGCGTCAGGCCGGCGCCAGCGTCGGCTGCTAACGACCGCTTGCTGCTTGAGGAACGTCAATGTGGCGAGCGGAAACCCAATGAAGATGCCATTTGGAGTGCCTTAGAGGGCTCCAGGGGCAGGCCGAGGGAAAGACAAGATGAACATTGAAAAATACACCGAACGCTCCAGGGGCTTCGTCCAGTCCGCGCAGTCGCTCGCAATGCGCGAGGGGCACCAGCAGTTTTCCACTCTCCATCTCCTGAAAGTCCTCCTTGACGACAATGAGGGCTTGGCGGCCGGTCTGATCGACCGTGCCGGCGGCAATTCCCGCGCGATTTTGAAGGCGACCGAGGACGCCCTGAACAAGGTGCCGAAGGTCAGTGGCGGCGGCGCCGGGCAGATCTATCTGGCGCCCGAGCTCGCCCGCACCTTTGACGCTGCCGAAAAGGCCGGCGAAAAGGCCGGCGACAGCTTTGTCACGGTGGAGCGCCTGCTGCTCGGGCTCGCGCTCGAAAAGGGCAGCGAAGCCGGCACGATCCTCAGCAAGGGCGGCGTCACGCCGCAAAATCTCAACGCGGCGATCGAGGCGCTGCGCAAGGGCCGCACCGCCGACAGCGCGACCGCCGAGAACGCCTATGACGCGCTGAAGAAATACGCCCGCGATCTCACGCAGGCCGCGCGCGACGGCAAGCTCGATCCGGTGATCGGCCGCGACGAGGAGATCCGCCGCACCATCCAGGTGCTCTCCCGCCGCACCAAGAACAATCCCGTCCTGATCGGCGAGCCCGGCGTCGGCAAGACCGCCATCGTCGAGGGCCTGGCGCTGCGCATCGTCAATGGCGACGTGCCGGAAAGCCTCAAGGACAAGAAGCTGCTCTCGCTCGACCTCGGCGCGCTGATTGCCGGCGCGAAATACCGCGGCGAGTTCGAGGAGCGGTTGAAGGCCGTGCTCCAGGAGGTGACCGCGACCGAAGGCACCTTCATCCTGTTCATCGACGAGATGCACACGCTGATCGGCGCCGGCAAGGCCGACGGCGCGATGGATGCGTCGAACCTCCTCAAGCCCGCGCTTGCCCGCGGCGAGCTGCACTGCATCGGCGCGACCACGCTGGATGAGTACCAGAAGCACGTCGAGAAGGACGCGGCGCTGGCGAGGCGCTTCCAGCCGATCTTCGTCAGCGAGCCCTCGGTCGAGGACACCATCTCGATCCTGCGCGGGCTCAAGGACAAGTACGAGCAGCACCACGGCGTGCGGATCACCGATTCCGCGCTGGTGGCGGCGACGACACTGTCCAACCGCTATATCACCGATCGCTTCCTGCCGGACAAGGCGATCGACCTCATGGACGAGGCCGCCGCGCGGCTGAAGATGCAGGTCGATTCCAAGCCCGAGGAGCTGGATTCGCTTGATCGCGAGATCATCCGGCTCAAGATCGAGCAGGAGGCCCTGAAGAAGGAAAGCGACCTCGGCTCCAAGACGCGCCTCCAAGCGCTGGAGAAGGAGCTCGCCGATCTCGAGGAGAAATCGACGGCGCTGACGGCGCGCTGGAGCGCGGAGAAGAACAAGCTCTCCAACGCCCAGAAGCTCAAGGCCGAGCTCGATGGCCTGCGCGTCGAGCTTGCCAATGCGCAGCGGCGCGGCGAATTCCAGCGTGCCGGCGAGCTGGCTTATGGCCGGATCCCGGAGCTGGAGAAGAAGCTCGCCGATATCGAGGCTCGCGAAGGCTCGGGTGAGATGATGGAAGAGGCGGTCACCGCCAACCACATCGCGCAGGTGGTCTCGCGCTGGACCGGCGTGCCCGTCGACAAGATGCTGGAGGGCGAGAAGGAAAAGCTCCTCAAGATGGAGGAGGCGCTCGGCAAGCGCGTCGTGGGCCAGAGCGAAGCCGTGCATGCGGTCGCAACCGCGGTGCGCCGCTCGCGTGCGGGCTTGCAGGACCCGAACCGGCCGATCGGCTCGTTCATGTTCCTAGGGCCCACCGGCGTCGGCAAGACGGAGCTGACCAAGGCGCTCGCCGAGTATCTGTTCAACGACGAGACCGCGATGGTGCGCCTCGACATGTCCGAATACATGGAGAAGCACTCGGTCTCGCGTCTGATCGGCGCGCCTCCGGGCTATGTCGGCTATGACGAGGGTGGCGCTCTGACCGAAGCGGTACGGCGCCGGCCTTACCAGGTGGTGCTGTTCGACGAGATCGAGAAGGCGCATCCCGATGTCTTCAACGTCCTGTTGCAGGTGCTCGACGATGGCCGCCTCACCGACGGCCAGGGCCGCACCGTCGATTTTCGCAACACGCTGATCATCATGACCTCGAACCTCGGTTCGGAATTCCTGGTGAATCAACCCGAAGGCGAAGACACCTCTGCCGTGCGCGAGCACGTGATGGGAACGGTGCGAGCGCATTTCAGGCCGGAGTTCTTGAACCGCGTCGACGAGATCATTCTGTTCCACCGCTTGCAGAAGAGCGAGATGGGCCGGATCGTCGAGATCCAGTTCGCGCGGCTCCAGAAGCTGCTCACCGATCGCAAGATCGCGCTGACACTGGATGGCGCAGGCCGCGACTGGCTCGCTGCCAAGGGCTGGGATCCGGCTTACGGCGCGCGCCCGCTGAAGCGGGTGATCCAGCGTTACCTTCAGGATCCGCTCGCCGAGATGATCCTCGCCGGCGACGTGAAGGACGGCGACACCGTTGCGATCTCCGCCGAGGGCAACGTGCTGACCTTCAACGGCAAGGCGGCGCAGACGGCCGAGATCGCCCAGTTCGAGGCACCCGTGCCGAAGCGGAAGCTGAACTGACCGTCGCACTTTGGCGTAGCCAACAACGCCCCGGAAAGGTCCGCCTTTCCGGGGTGAATTGTTTGGGCGGATCTAGCTGATCGCGGGGACGGGACCTGAATCGGCGGTATCGTCCTCGTCGCCGCCCTCGTCGAGCTCGGAGAGAATATCCACGAGCTCGCGTACGCGGCCATGTGCCAGCGGCCGCAGGTCGTTGATCATGGGCTCGTCATTGGCGAGCCAGGCCTGGGCTTCGGCGAGCTCTTCGATGGTCGCGCCGGTTCCGATGATCTCTGCAATGGTGACGTCGTCAGCCCCGCTGACGGCCTTGGTGACGTCGTCGCGTGAGAGGCGCCCCATGAATCGTCCTCCTCTTGGCTCGAATCTGCACCAAAAAAAATCAATCCCCTCGATCGCCGGTTGGTTCCGTGCGACCGGGGAGGGCGTAGCGCGTGCGCCGTTGCGCGGCTGGAGAACAATTAATGAAACTGCCACCACCGAAGGCGGTTGCCCCAATGGATTCGCTGGTCGACGGAGCGATCCTGCGCCGGAACTCGCCCGGCAATCACGCCATCCTCAAGTCAAACGTCTCGCGCCCGCCTGGGGCGTAGAGACGAAACTTGCCTTGGGCCCCGGCGAATCCCAGCCAGCATAGGGTATCGCCATGAACAGGAATCTCGTCTCCCACAATCGACCCACCTTCGATCAACTTCATCCAAAGATCTATGGTGCGGCCGTCGGCCTTGTCGCGTGGTTCGCGCTGATGGCCTGGGTGCTGTTCGATCGCGACAGCGATGTCGACCTCTCCCTGGCCTTCGTCACCCTGTTGTTCGTGGTCGCGGTCGGGATTCCCTGGATATTGTCGCGGGTCTGGAGACGGCATCGGATGCTCCATGAGCCGCATCCGCAGCAGCCCACGTTGCATGACTGGGAAGCTGGCGATTTCAGTGTCTGGGGCGCAAAGCTTCGCGGCACGCACGCCGCGATCGACGTTCTGTTGCCGCTGATGGCCGTCTCGTTCGGCCTGACGGCAATCGGGATCGTGTTCTTGATCGTGAGAGCGTCGGTTCTGTCGTGAACCGGATGGAGATCAGCGGTTGGTGATTCAGCGGTTGGTGACTTGGAGCGGGCCGCCGGTCGCATCCGAGATGCGGGCAATGCCGCTTGAGCGGTTGCTCATCATCGCCTCGACGCGGTCGCGCTCCTTCTCGAACCCGGCGAGCACCGGGCCCTCCAGCGAGCGGCCGCGCGGCAGTTTCACGCGCATCGGGTCGACGAAGCGGCCGTTGACCAGGATTTCGTAGTGGACGTGCGGTCCGGTCGACTGGCCGGTCGATCCGACGAAGCCGATGACCTGGCCCTGTCGCACCTTCTTGCCCGGCTCCATGCCCTTGGCGAAGGCTGACATGTGGCCATAGGCGGTCTCGTAGCCGTTGTTGTGCTTGATGCGGATATATTTGCCGTAACCGCCCTCGAGCTGGGCTTTCTCGATCACGCCGTTGCCGGCGGCGAAGATCGGCGTGCCGTAGGCGGTGGCCCAGTCGACGCCGGTGTGCATCTTCACATAGCCTAGGATCGGATGGCGGCGGCCGCCGAAGCCGGAGCGCATGATGGCGCTGTTGACTGGCTTGCGGACCAGGAACTTCTTCGCGCTCTTGCCGGTCTCGTCATAGTAGTCGACGACGCCGTCGTCGGGGCTCTGGAAGCGGTAGTATCTCTTGGTTTCGCCGCCGACCGTGAGGGAGGCGAACAGCACCTCGCTCTTGTCGGTCGCCGTCACGCCCTCGTCCTCGCCGGCGTAGAAGACGTCGAAGGAATCGCCCGGCTGCACCTTGC
>NZ_JBANBA010000120.1:17500-29745 GCF_059803475.1 Bradyrhizobium sp. UFLA05-89
ATCTCGATCGCCGACTTGGTGCCGTCGAGGAAGGAATTGAACATCTGCGGATTCATCCCGGCCGATTGCGCTTCGCCGGCGGTGAGGCCGTAATGCTGCCAGACGCCATCCGGCGTCACGTCGTGATAGGCCGGCAGATATTTGGTGCCCTTGCCGGCCGCGACCACACGAAAGCCGGTGGCACGCGCCCAGTCGACCATCTCGGCTGTCAAGGCCGGCTGGTCGCCATAGGCGAGCGAGTAGACGACTCCCGCTTTTCGCGCTTCCTGCGCCAGCAGTGGGCCTGCCAGCACGTCGGCTTCGACATTGACCATCACGATGTGCTTGCCGGCCGCAATCGCCGCGCGCGCGTGGCGAATGCCGACGGCGGGATTGCCGGTCGCCTCGACCACGACGTCGATCGGGCCATTGATGGCGCGCGCACCGTCATCGGTGAAGCTGGTGGCCGCGATGCGTTCGGCATCCCAGCCCACGGTCCGGCACGCCTCGCGCGCACGGTCGCGGTCGAGATCGACGATGACAGGCACCTCCAGCCCCGGCACATGCGGGACCTGCGACAGGAACATCGAGCCGAACTTGCCTGCGCCGATCAGCGCGACGCGCACCGGCTTGCCGGCAGCGGCGCGGGCCTGGAGGAGTGAAAAGAGGTTCATGCTGACATCCGATAAAGTATCATGTCCCGGACGCGGTGGAGCGTGCAACGCTCCGCCGCAGAGCCGGGACCCATTCCGCGGCGTGGGCCCCGGCTCAGCAGCGCATCACTGACGTGCTGCGCAGCGTCCGGGGCGCGAGAGAGTGTCTTACTCCGCCGCCTGCCGCGGCGCCCGTGCCAGCCGCAGCAGCGCGTCGTCGTCGACCGTCTTGATCGGCGCAAAATCGCGGTGCGCGATGTATTCCGGCCGCGTCGGGTTTCGAATGTAGTTCGAGACCGCGTTGAGCGTCAGGTACACGATCTTGCGCGGGTAGGGCGTGATGTTGCCGCTCGATCCGTGCACGAGATTGCCGTGGAACATCAGCATGCCGCCACCTTTGCCGGTCGGCGCGACGATGCCGCCCTGCTTGACCAGCCGCGTCACTGTCTCCTCGTCCAGCGTCCACAGCGGATAGGAGGTGGTCGCAAGATCGTGCGAGGCCTCCAAGTCGCCGGCGTTCTGGCTGCGCGGCACCAGCATCAGCGGACCGTTGATGGGCATCACCTCGTCGAGGAAGATCGCGATGTTCATCGCGCGCGGCTCGGGCATGCCGTCGTCGCGCTTCCAGGTGCCATAGTCCTGGTGCCACTGCCAGACGTCGCCGGTGAAGGCCGATTTCGCGTTGATCTTGAACTGGTGCATGTAGACGGGCTCGCCGAACACCTGCTCGACCGGCTCGATCATGCGTGGATGCGCGCCGAGCACGCCGAAGGCTTCGTTGTAGAGATGAGCGGCAAAGGCCGTGCGTGGCGCACCGCTTTTCTCGCGCCAGACCTCGGGCCGGTCAGCGTCGTAGATGCCGACTGCCTCGCGTGCGAGGAAATCGACCTCCTCTTGGGCAAACAACTCCGGGAGGAACAGCCAGCCCTCGCGGTGGAAGAAGTCCAGTTGCTGCTGGGTCAGTTTCATGGATCGCATCCTCCTGTTTTGTTATTTTTTCCGTCGTCATGGCCGGGCTTGACCCGGCCATCCACGGGCTCGTTTCACGCCAAGAAAGAACGTGGATGCCCGGGACAAGCCCGGGCAGGACGGCGATTGTGGCTACGCCGCCGCTTCTTCCGTCGCCTTCAGTCTCTCCTCGGTCATGCGTCCGGCCGTCTGGGCATGCGCAAGCGCGGCGCGTTCGGCCGCTTTGGCTTCGCCAGCGAGTACGTGTCCGGCAATCGTCGCGTGCTCCGCCCAGGCGCTGTCGCGATAGTCGAGCTCGGACAGCACGGTCGCCATCGAGCGGCGCATATGGGGCCATTGCGGCGCGATCGTCTCCTCGATCACGGGGTTGCCGGCGAGGTGATAGATCGCGCAATGAAACGCGACGTCGAGCGCGATCAGCTCGTTCAACGGCGTCTTGCGAGTGATGGCGCGGCCGGCCCGCAGCGCGGCCGCAAGCCGCTCGCGTCCCGCGCCATCGCGCACGATCCGTTCGGCGGCGAGCCGCGCCGCCAGCGCATCGATGGCGCTGCGCACCTCGTAGAGCTGGCGAATGCGTGCGGGATCGAGCTGCGTGACTTCGAATCCGCGCCGGCCGCTCTCGGCGACGAGACCTTGCCGATGCAACAGATGCAGCGCATGCGACACCGGCTGGCGCGACACGCCGAGCTTGTCGGCGAGCTCGTTTTGCCGGATGCGCTGACCGGGCTGCAAGGTGCGATCCGTGATCGCCTCCAGGATGCGCGCATAGACCTGGTCGATCAGATTGGGCAGCGGGTCGAGCGGGATCACGCCGGCGGCTCCTTGCGGAATACGGAATTCCGTATGCGAAGCTACTGCGAGACATGGGAAGCGTCAAGCGATGAGGTAAGGGATTGTACGTACTTGATTTTCGTCATGGCCGGGCTCGTCCCGGCCATGACGGGCCACACTCCCGGCTCTTCGTGGATGCCCGGGTCGAGCCCGGGCATGACGAACCGCCGGCGACTGCCCTCGTTTGCGAGCGCCGGCGCTGCTACTTCTTCTTGCCCTGCTCGATCAGCATGCGCGTCATCAGATAGAGTCGCGGCACGATCGAGTTGGTGTCGATGAACTCGTCGCGGGCATGATAGCCGAAGCCGGCAAGGCCAAAGCTTTCGACTACGACCGCCTTGCCGCTACGGTTGGCATAGCCGGCGTCGGTTCCTGCTCCCGTCATCTCGGCGATGTCGAGCTTGCGGCCGAGTTCGGCGTAGATCGCCTGTCCCTCCTGTGCGAGCGCGCGGCCGCGCTCGCCGGCGACGAAGGGCGGACGTGCCGGCACGATCGTCACCGTCGTCTCGGTGTCGGGCACGAGCTTGTTCTTGACCTTTTCGTCGAGCGCGGCCTGGAGCTTGGCAACGCCGTCGGAAACGGTGAGGCGGATATCGGCGCCGGCCTCGGCATCCGCCGGAATCTGGTTGCGCACGGTGCCGGCCTTCGACGTCGTCCAGTTGAGTTGCGTGCCCGGGATGGATTTCGCGACGTCCTGCGTCTGCAGCAGCTGGTGCGAAAGCTCGATTAGCGCGTTGCGCCCGAGGGCCGGTGCTGCGCCGGCATGCGAGGCGCGTCCCTTCACCTTCATCGTTGCAGTCGCGGTGCCGCTCGCACCCAGCAGCAGAGCATCGTTCTGCGCCGGCGGCGATGAGGCCGTCGGCTCGCAGGACAGCACGACGTCATGCTGATCGGCGAGCGCTGAGATGAATTCACCGGAGCCGATCGAGCTGGCCTCCTCGTCCGGATTGAGGGAGACCGTCAGCGTGGCGTAGTCGCGCCAGCCTGTGTCTTTCAGGATCTTGAGCGCGTGCAGGATCACGGCGAGGCCGCCCTTGTCGTCGGCAATGCCGGGCCCGAAGATCTTGGTGCCATCGACATGGTACGGCTCGGTCGCGAGGATGCCGCGCTGATAGACCGTGTCCATATGCCCGATCAGCATCAGCTTGCGCGTGCCCGTGCCTGTGAACGTGGCTACAACGATATCGGCGCCGGCGCCCGCGGTCGTCTTCTGCCGCCGCGTCGTGGCGCCCAGCGCTTTCAGGCGCGCTTCCGTGAAGTCTGCCATCCTGGCGAGACCTTCGATATCGCTGCTGCCGCTCTCGATCATCACCATGTCGTGCAGCGTCTCGATCAGCGGAGTCTTCTCCTGCTCAGAAGCGGCCTTCAGCTTCTCGTCGGCGGTCGCACGTGCCGTGGCGTTGGCGCTCACAAGACCGAGCAGGGATAGGGCGAAAACGGGAACGAGGCGGGATTTCATCAAGCTGTCCTTTCGGGTCTCGAGCGCCGGCACCGCCCGATTGCCGATCAGCCTAGCATCGCCGCCGCGCAGATACCAAGACGCTTGGCGTCTTACGGCTCCAGCACCTTCACCTCCAACGCGCCGATCGCGTCCGGATTGGCGATCGCCTCGATCCCGGCGATCCTGTCCCCTTTGAAGGCGACGCGCAGCGCGATCCGCAAACGCCCGCCGAGGATGACGGCAACACCCATTTGGCCATCGACGAGTGCGGGCCGTGCAGCCTGGGCGCGCCCCTTGAATGTCTCGGCTACGGCCGAGGCGCCACGGATCTCCGGCAGCGAGCCGAGGCGCACCGCGGCCTGATCGGCGCGCACGACGACATCGGGATCGAGCACGGCGAGCAGTCCCTCGAAATTGCCCTCACGCGAGGCGGCGAGGAAAGCGTCGACGATTTTCCGCTGTCGTGAAAGATCCGTGTCCGGCACCGGCGCGCCCTGCACGCGGCGGCGGGCGCGGCTGGCAAGCTGCCGCGAGGCCTCGACCGAGCGGCCGACGATCGGTGCGATCTCCTCGAAGGGAACGGCGAACATGTCATGCAGCACGAAGGCGAGCCGCTCTGCCGGTTGCAGCGTCTCCAGCACGACGAGGAGCGCGGCGGCGACTGAATCGGCCATCTCGGACTCGCGCTCACGCGCATCGTCGACCGGCTCCGGCACGTCCTGGCTCATCGGATCCTCGCGGCGCGATTTGCGTGCGCGCAGCATGTCGAGGCAGATGCGCGCGACCACGGTGGTTAGCCAGCCCCGCAAATTCGCGACATCCGAGGTGTCGCTGCGGCTGAGCCGCAGCCAGGTCTCCTGCACGGCGTCATCGACCTCGCCGCGCGAGCCCAGCATCCGGTAAGCGACGCTGCGCAAATGGTCCCGATTGGCCTCGAATTGCCGGGCTAGAAAATCTTCTTCGAAGTTTTCCTGGGGCATCGGTCACATTCCCTGTTCGCGCTCCGTCATGTCCATGACGAAGCAAATCCGCGCCTTGTGACAACAATGACGCCGGATCCGTCAAAATTAACTTCCGGCTTCGAAACGGAGACACGACATGATGCACGCACGTATGAATCATCCGGTGATGGTCCTGCCTGAGGCCATGAAGGCGATGCAGGCGCTGAGCGAGGTGAACAAGCAGGGACTGCCGGAAAAGCTCCTGGAACTCGTGCACCTGCGCGCCAGCCAGATCAACGGTTGCAGCGTCTGTGTCGACATGCATCCCAAGCTCGCCCGCAAGGCCGGGGAGAGCGATGAGCGGCTGTTCGCGGTCTCTGCCTGGCGCGACACGCCCTATTTCACGGAAGCAGAGCGCGCCGCGCTCGCACTCACCGAGGCCGTCACGCGTCTTGCGGATCGGGCGGACCCGGTTCCGGACGCGATCTGGAACGAGGCCGCCAAGCATTTCGACGAGCGCGAGCTTGCGACCCTGATCCTCTCGATCGCGACGATCAATGTCTGGAACCGCCTGAACGCGACGATCAAGATGCCGGTCGGCGTGTGGAAGGTGTGAGCGGATTCATCGCCTCTCCCCGCAGGCGGGGAGAGGCGAAGGGAGCACTTATCCCGCCAGAAACTTGCTCACCACCGCGGCATACTCCTGCGGCGCCTGTTCGAACATCCAGTGCCCGGCCTTCGCAATCACCGCGGTTTTCGCGCCGGCGATGTGCTCGGCCAGCACGCGCCAGATCAGCGACAGACTCCCTGTCGTCGCGCCGCCACCGATCAGCAGCGTCGACGTCTTGATCGCCTGCGCATCGGCCAGCGTGTAGGGCTTGCGCTGCTCGTTGATCTGGCCGAGGAAGGTGACGACGTTGTCGCGCAATTGCTGCTTTGCGACCGCCGGCACACGCCGCCAGGTGCCGTCGCCCTCGATGCCCTCATAGAAATTCCGCAGCGCGCCTTCGATGTCGCCGGCACGGATCATCTCGACCGAGCGCGCAGTGCGCGCGGCGAGCGGCGGATGCGCAGGCGTGCCTGCCGGGACCGGCAGGCTTGCGTCGAGATCGCCGCCGGGCTCGGCGAGGACGAGCTTGCGCAACAGGTCGGGCCGCGCCTGCGCCACGCGAAACGCGATGTGCCCGCCGCGCGAATGCCCCATCAGGTCGACCGGCGCGCACCCGATTTGCTCGATGAAGCCGATGACGTCGGCGACATGCTGGGCCATCTTGTAGTCCTCGCCGGCACCGTTCCAGCGCTCGGGAAAGAAATGCCGCAGGCTGACCGCGATCACGCGGTGGTTTTTCGAAAGCGGGCCGAGCACCGAATACCAGGTCCGGAAATCGCCGAGCGTGCCGTGCACGCAGACCAGCGGCGGGCCTTCTCCGACTTCGAGATAGGCCATGTCGTATCCGTTGACGTGAACAGTCTGCATGATCAGCCCGCCAGGAAATCCAGCACCACGTCCGAATATTTTTGCGGCGCCTGCTCGAACATCGGATGCGTCGTGTTCTCGATGATGGCCGTCTTAGAGTAGGGGACATGCGCACCGAGTGCGTGCAGCACTTTCGGTAGCGGGCCTTTGGTCCGGGCACCCAGGATGAACAGCGTCGGCATCAGAATCGATTCCGCATCGGCCTTCGAGAATGGTGATCGATTGTCCCTGACCTGGCCCATTAGCGTATATGCGTTGTCGCGCAGAGTCTGCTTCACGGTTGCCGGCAGTCGCGGCCAGGTGCCCGCTCCCTCCAGCGTATCCACGAACACGGCGAGGCCGCCGTCGACGTCGCCGGCGGCGATCTTCTCCGCGGCGGCCGTGAAACGCGCCAGCAGTGGCGAGCGGCCGCCTCTGTAGTCCGGATCAAGGCTGCCATCCAGCTCGCCGCCGGGCTCGGCGAGAATCAGCCGGCGCAACAGATCGGGCCGCGCCTGCGCCACGCGAAAGCAGATGTGCCCGCCGCGGGAATGGCCCATCAAATCGACCGGACCGGTCTCGACCTTCTCGATGAAGGCGATCACGTCATCGACATGCTGCGCAATGGTATAGGTGTCGCCGACACCATCCCATTGCGCGGGAAAGAAGTGCCGCAGGCTGACGCAGATCAGCCGGTGGCGCTGCGACAGCGGTCCGAGCACCGAACCCCAGACCCGGAAATCGTTGAGCGAACCGTGCACGCAGACCAGCGGCGGTCCCGCCTTGGCTTCGCCCACGTCGAGATAAGGCATGTCATATCCGTTGACGTGAAGGCTCTGCATGAAGGCTCTCGAGGGTGCGGAACTCCTGTGCAAGATTCCCGGAAACCGGGTGGATCGCAACTATTTCCAAGCCTAGATTGCGCAGGAAGATCACAAGCGGGGGCCTGCGACGAGGAAGAGCCAGGAACCTAGTCATGACCGACCAGCATTTCGTCCTGTTCGAGACCAAAATCGGCCTGTGTGCCATCGCCTGGGGCCCGCGCGGCATCAACGGCGTGCAACTGCCGATGGGCGGCGAGGACAAGATCCGCACCCGCATCCACCAGCGCCATGCCGAGGCCAGCGAGGCCGAGCCGACCGCCGAGGTGCAGCAGGCGATCGATCGCATCGTCAAACTGCTCGATGGCGAGCCGGATGACCTCACCGACATTCCGCTCGATTTCGACGGCGTTCCCGACTTCAACCGCGGTGTCTACGAGGTCGCCCGCACCATCCCGCCAGGCAAGACCATGACCTACGGTGATATCGCAAAACGCTTGGGCGGCGTGGAGCTATCGCGCGATGTCGGCCAGGCGCTCGGCCGCAATCCCTGTCCGATCGTCGTGCCCTGTCACCGCGTGCTCGCCGCCGGCAACAAGCCCGGCGGCTTCTCCGCCAATGGCGGCGTGGTGACGAAGCTGAAAATGCTCGAGATCGAAGGCGCGCTGGTGAACCACACGCCGAGCCTGTTTGATTGACACGCCGCTGCCTCAACCACAGGGTGGGCAAAGGCGCGCAGCGCCGTGCCCACCCCTTCGGAGGAGACAGAAAAGGTGGGCACGCTTCGCTTTGCCCACCCTACCGCATCTCGCCTTAAACCGCCGCACATACGAACGCATTCCCCTTGCGCCGGATCTTGCCGCCGGACGGCGAGGGGAAATGCGCGGTGCAGCACAGCGTGTCGGTGTCGCAATAGCGCTCCAGGAAGCTGCGGCGCGTCTTTGCGGCTTGCGCCTGGTCGACATCGAACTTTATCGACAGCTCCGGATAGAGCGTCTGCAGCGGCGAGTGCATGAGATCGCCCGAGAACACGGCGTCGTCCTTGCCGCGGCCGAAGGTGAAGGCAACGTGGCCGGGCGTATGACCCGGCGTCGGCAGGATGCGAACGTGATCGCCGATCTGATGATCGTTGCCGATCAGCTCATGGCGTTTGGCTTCGACCACCGGCAGCACGCTGTCGACGAAAGGCGGCACGGGCGCCTTCGCGTTCTGCTCGGACCAGTAGTCGAACTCCTGCCTTGCGAACAGATAGCGCGCCTTGGGGAAGGTCGGCACCCAGCGCCCATTCTCCAATCGCGTATTCCAGCCGACGTGATCGACGTGCAGATGCGTGCACATCACGAAGTCGATGTCATCGACCGAGATACCGGCGGCGCCCAGCGCGCGCAGGTACGTGTCGTCTGTCTTCATGTTCCATTTCGGCCGATTGGGCCGCGGCTTGTCGTTGCCGATGCAACTGTCGATCAGGATGGTGTGGTGCGGCGTCTTCACTACGTAGGACTGGAAGCACAGCATCAGCACATCGTCGTCGTCGAGCGCCTTCGCCTGCTTCATCCAGGCGCGGTTCTCGGCCAGCACCTCGGGCGTGAGTCCGGGCAGCATTTCCAGCGCCGGCACGAACGAGGTTTCCTGCTCGATGACGCGATGGATGGTGAGATCGCCGACCGAGAATGTGAGGCTCATGGGAACTCCCGCGGGTTACGCCGGCGGCGGCACCGAGATTTTCACGGAAGGCCGCTCCAGCATCTTTTGATGAAAAGCGTCGAGCTTCGGATAGGCCTTGCGCCAGCCGCAATCGGCGAAACGGAAGTCGGCATAGCCGAGCACGCAAACGAGGCCGATCTGAGAGATGTCGAACGGACCGTTGAGGACTTCGGGCCGGTTCTCGAACCGCGCCATGCCGGTCCAGGCCCGGTTCCAGTGGTCGTCGGACCAGGCCTGCCATTGCAGGCCCTGCGGCCGCACCATCCTCTCGTAGCGGCACAGCAGCATGGAATCGAGCATGCCGTTGATCAGCGAATGATCGGTCTTGGCCGACCAGCGGCGCGGGCCGTAATCCGGGATCAGATTGCCGCCGGCGAGCTCGTTGAGATATTCGACGATGACGTAGGAATCGAGGATCACCTCGCCATTGTCAGTGATCAGCACCGGCAGCTTCTTCAGCGGCGTGATGCGCGAATAGTCCTCATTCGCCTGTCCCGGTGCGACGGTTGCCGGCACGAACTCGATCTTGTCGACGAGCCCGAGCTCGATCGCGGCGATGCGCACCTTGCGCGCGAAGGGCGAGGCGGCGGAGAAGGTGAGCTTCATGCGGAATAACCTCTGTCAAAACATGCAGTCCTCATCCTGAGGAGCGCGCCTCTGGGCGCGCGTCTCGAAGGATGGGCAACGAGAGATGCTCTCGCGTCACCCGGCGCAAGACGTCGGATGACCGTGTTCCTGGCTCATCCTTCGAGACGCGCGCTTTGCGCGCTCCTCAGGATGAGGACGGAGAGCCTACGCCGCGACGATCTCCTGGCGCTGCTCGCCGAGGCCTTCGATGCCGAGCGCGACGACGTCGCCGACATTGAGGTAGGTCGGCGGCTTCATGCCCATGCCGACGCCGGGCGGCGTACCGGTCGTGATGATGTCGCCGGGCAGCAGCGTCATGAACTGCGAGACATAGGAGACGCACTTGGCCATGGTGAAGATCATGGTCGCGGTCGAGCCGGTCTGGCGGCGCTGGCCGTTGACGTCGAGCCACATCGACAGGTTCTGTACGTCCTTGATCTCGTCCCTGGTGGCAAGCCACGGTCCGAGCGGACCGAACGTGTCATGCGACTTGCCCTTGGTCCACTGACCCAGGCGCTCGGTCTGGAAGTTGCGCTCGGAAACGTCGTTGCAGACGCAGTAGCCGGCGACGTAGTTCAGCGCGTCGGCCTCAGAGACGTATTTCGCACGGGTGCCGATGATTGCGGCGATCTCGACCTCCCAGTCGAGCTTGGTGGAGCCGCGCGGTTTCTCGACCGGATCGTTGGGACCGGAAAGGGCGGTGTTGGCCTTCATGAAGATGATCGGCTCGGTCGGGATCGCCGCGCCGGTCTCCTTGGCGTGATCGCTGTAGTTGAGGCCGATCGCGACGAATTTCGAGATCCCGGTGACGGGGGCGCCGAACCGCGGCTTGCCCGAGACAGCCGGCAGCGAGGCCGGATCGAGCGCTGCGAGCTTCTTCAGGGACTCCGGCGAATAGGCCTCACCGGTCAGGTCCTTCAGATGGGCCGAGAGGTCGCGCAGCTGGCCGGATTTGTCGATCAGTCCGGGCTTTTCTGCACCCTTTTCACCATAACGAACAAGCTTCATTCTCGTCTCTCCCTGGATGGACTGGCCGGTTAAATAGCTTCATGGAACAGGGCGGCGGGAATTTCAACCGCCTATGGGCCGGTGCATTGCAGCCCTTCCCTGTAGGGTGAGCAAAGGCGCGGAGCGCCGTGCCCACCATCTCTCCACGACCGCGACAGAAGGGGTGGGCACGCGGAGCCTGTCATCGGGCGCGCGTTCGCGCGACCCCCACCCTACGATTGCAGCGCCACGAACTTGAACGCTTCCTCGTCGCGTTTGATTTGCCCGCCGGAAAAATGCCCGCCGATCACCAGCGATGGTGTATTGGCGAAGCGCGAGAACAGCTCACGTCGCGTCCTGGCTGATTGTTGCGGGTCGGAATCCACCGTCGAGCACCAGTCGAGATGCGCCATCTGGCAGGGGTGGTGGGCGGCGTCGCCCGCGAGCAACGCCTGCTCGCCGCCGGAGCGGATCAGGACGCTCATATGGCCGGGGCTATGGCCAGGCGTCGGGATCATGCTGATCTCCTCGCACAGCCGGTGATCGCTTGGGATCAGGTCGGTGAGGCCGGCGTCCACGATGGGCTTCACGGAATCGTTGAACACGGCCGCCTTGTCCGGTTCGGTCGAGTGGTCCCGCCAATACTCGTATTCTGTCCTGCCGAACACGTAGCGGGCGTTCGGGAAGGCCGGCATCCATTGGCCGCCAACGAGCTTCGTGTTCCAGCCGACATGATCGACATGGAGATGCGTGCACAGCACCGTATCGATGCTGTCGGGCGCAAAGCCCGCCGCCGTCATCGTCTCCAGAAACGGCGTGTTGCGGTTGTTCCAGGTTGGGACGTTACGGCCCTGCTTGTCGTTGCCGAGGCCGGTGTCGACGACGATGCGGCGCGACGGCGTCTCCACCACCAGCGAATGGATCGACATTTTCAGCCGGCCCTCCGCGGTGGCGAAATGCGGGATCAGCCAGGGCAGCTTCCGGATTTCCTCATTGCTTGCCAGCGGCAGGATGAAGCGCGTCGATCCGACCGTCTCCATTTCCACGAATTTGGTGATCCTGACCTGGCCTATGGTCCACTGCATCCGGCGCGTCCTCTTGTTCTGGTTGGCGCGGACATTGCGGGTTTCCGCCAGGCGCTGCAATGGATCATCCGGTGCGATGCGGCGTTATCGGGGGAACCCAGGAGGGAGCCATGCCGGAGCTAGCGATTTCCGCCGAGAAAGTCGCCTTCTTGATCGAGAAGGCGCGCGAATACGACGTCAAGGAGACGGACTCCGATCCGGACTCCGGGTCAAATCCGACCGATGACGATGCAATCGACGTGCTCCAAGACAACGGCTCCGATCCGGTCGGCCGCGAGATTACAAGCTTCATTGCCGCCCTGAACGAGGACGAGCAGATCGATCTCGTTGCGTTGATGTGGCTCGGGCGTGGCGACGGCGGGCCGGACGATTGGGAGGACTTGCGCGCCCGCGCCGTCGAGGCGCGTACCGAGTACCAAAATCCTCGACGAGAAACCGCGCACTATCTCCTGGGTGAGCCGATGCTGGGCGACCTGCTCGCCGATGGCCTCGACGCCTTCGGCGTCGACTGGACCGACGAGCGCCCGAGCGCAGATTCGTCGGGCTTCAGCGAGCGCGACGAGGATGAGCCCACGAAGCGGCGGTGATGAAAGCTCCCTCTTTGCCTGCGACAGGCATTCTCGTGCATCGACGAGAGGTCGTCATGGCCGGGACAAGCCCGGCCATGACGATGTCGCATTGCCTCATCGAGAATGTTACCGGAGGATTCCGCGCCGATGACTGGGGCAGCGTCACCGAATCAGGTCGGTGG
>NZ_JBANBA010000121.1:0-29352 GCF_059803475.1 Bradyrhizobium sp. UFLA05-89
GCCTGCTGGCCGGGCGCAAGCGTACCGATCTGCGGCAAGCCCAGCACTCGCGCACCGCCGGCCGTGGCCCAGTGCACGACGTTTTCGGCGGTGACGGCATTCGCGCCCTTCACCGCGCGATGGGTGTGCCAGGCGCTGTGCATCTCGCAGACCATGTCGGCGGCCTCGTTCGAGGCGGCGCCGTCGACGCCCAGCGACACCGCACCGCCGAGCGCTGCGAGCGCATCGGCTGGCGCGACACCGGAGCCGAGCCGGCAGTTCGACTGTGGGCAGTGCGCCATGCCGGTGCCCGTGTCGGCGAGAATTTTCACCTCGTCATGGTCGAGATGCACCATATGTGCGTACCAGATATCGGGGCCGAGCCAGTCGTGGTCGGCAAGCCAGTGCACCGGGCGTTTGCCGTGCACCGACATGCAGAAGTCGACATAGTCCGACGTTTCCGACAGATGGCTGTGCAGCCGCAGTTTCATGCGCCGCGAGGCTGCAATCACTTCGCGAAGCTCACCCGGGTCCAGTGACCAGGTCGGCGTGGTCGGCGCCATCGCAACCTTGGTGAGACCGGCGGGAGAGGGGTCATGAAAACGCTGGGCGCAGGCTTCGACCGAGGCCAGCATGCGCTCGAGCGGTTCAACCGGCGTCGGTGCTCCGTCGCCGCCGCTGATGTGGCTCGTCCTGGTGCCGCCGCCGCGGCAAAGCACCAGGCGCAACCCGAGGCTGCGGGCGACTTCGAAGATCACCGCCGCCGGATCGAAACGGTAGGTATCGCTAAATAGATAGTGGTGATCGGCCACGGTCGTGGTGCCGGACAGCAGCAACTCGGCAAGGCCGATCCGGGCCGCGACTGCCAGCGCCTGCTCGTCGATCTTCGACCAGTACGCATAGGGCACCGACCGCAGCCAGCCGGCGAGCGGCTGATTGATGCCGGCCTGTACCCCCTTCAACACGCTTTGGAACAGGTGGTGGTGGGTCGAGATCAATCCGGGATAGATCACGCAACCGGAGGCATCCAGCCTTCGTTCGCCGGGCTCCGGCGTGACCATGCCGATCGCCGTGATGATACCGTCGCGAATCCGGATCGATCCCTGGGCGCGCATCGCGTCGCCGGCGAGGCCGGTGAAGATCCCCTCGGCGTTCTCGATCAGCAAGGCGCTCATGCTTCGGCCCCGATCTCGCTGTCGTGCCAATTTGACAGCGCGAGCTTGGACAATCCCCCCATTGCGCCAAACAGCAACACGCCGGTAACGGTGATCAAGAACAGTGCAGCGAACATCCTGGGAATGTCCAGCTGGAATCCGGCATCGAGAATCTCGTAGGCGAGTCCTGATGAGCGGCCGCCGGTGCCGGCGACGAACTCGGCGACCACCGCGCCGATCAGCGCGAGCCCGGAGGAAATGCGTAAGCCGCCGAAGAAGTACGGCAAAGCGCCGGGAATCCGCAGCCGCACCAGTGTTTTCAATCGGCTGGCGCGGTTCATGCGGAAATAGCTGGCGAGGCCGGGATCGACGCTGCGCAGGCCCAGCGTGGTATTGGAGATGATAGGAAACAGAGCGACCAGCGTCGCGCACACGGTCAGTGAAAGTTGCGTGTTCTTCACCAGGATGATGATCAGCGGCGCGATCGCCACGATCGGCGTCACTTGCAGCAGTACCGCATAGGGAAACAGGCTGATCTCGATGGCGCGGCTTTGCACGAACATGAAAGCGATCAGCGTTCCCAGTACAACGGCAGCGGCGAACGCCTGTAGCGTGATCCGCAAGGTGATCATCAGTGCGCGCAGCAGCGACGGACCATTCTTGACCAGGCTGGCGGAGATGTCGCTCGGTTTCGGAAACAGATAGACCGGGATTGAGCCGAGGCGGCAGCCGATCTCCCATACTGCGAGCAGCACCACGCCGACCGCGAGCGGCGCGGCGATTCGTACGAAAGTCTCCGATTGCAACAGCGGCTTCATGGCGTGGCTCCCGATGCCGACGGCAACGACGCTTCGGCAAGCCAGGTCGACAGTTCGCGGCAGTAGGCGGCGAACCGGGCGCTGTCGCGGAACTCCTGGCTGCGCGGTTGCGGTTCATCGATGGTCATGGTGCGGAAGATGCGGCCGGGGTTGGCGGCGAGCACCACGATCCGGGTCGACAGGAATACGGCTTCATAGATCGAGTGGGTGACGAACACGGTGGTCAGCTTGCGTTCCCACCACAATTTGATCAGATCATCATCGAGCTTGTTGCGGGTGAATTCATCGAGCGCGCCGAATGGCTCGTCCATCAACAGCAGGTTCGGCTCGGTGGCGAGTGCGCGTGCGATTGACACCCGCATCTTCATGCCGCCGGAAAGCTGGCGCGGGAAATGCCGTGCGAAGGCCGAGAGGCCGACTCGGGCGATGGCGTCGCTGACCCGCGGATCGGCCTTGCCACGTGGCACGTCTGCGAGGTCGAGCGGCAGCCGCACATTGGTATCGACCCGCGCCCAGGGCATCAGGGTCGGCTCCTGGAATACGAAGGCGAGGCCGCGGCCATCCTGGCCGACCTGTCCGAAATCGCCGCGCCACCACAAAATGCGACCGTCCGACGGCTGGATCAGATTGGCGATCAGCTTGAGCAACGTGCTCTTGCCGCAGCCGGACGGGCCGATCAGCGTGAGGAACTCACCCTCGGCGATCGTGAGGTCGATCGGCGCTAGGGCGCGGGTGCCGTTGGCGAAGATCTTTTCTGCGGACAGCACCTCGACCGCCGGCGGACGATCGGCTGCGCGGTGCGTGGTGTGCGCGTCCAAGGGGGCGCTGGGCAAGGGGGCATTCATGATAGGTCTCTTCGTGGAGTCATGATCGTCGGATCTCTGCAAGCTTCGTTCCTCGGCGCCGTCCGCTAGAAGGCGACCTTCAGATCCTTGACAAAACGATCGGTGAACGCCTTTTGCCATTCGGTCTTGGGATCGAGCAGGCTGGCGGCGACCAGGAAGTCATAGGTCTGCTTCCATCGCGCCGCCGTCATAATGCCGATCCCGCCGGTGGCGGCGTCGCCACCATTAAGCGCCTTGGTCTGCTTCAGCTTGTCGATCGCGAATGCGATCTGGGCGTCAGTCATTTTCGGATTGTCGACCTTGATCAGGGCGTTGGCCGGTTCCGGGTTTTTGAGGTAATCACGCCAGCCCTCGAGCGATGCCTTGACGAAGCGCGCCACCACATCGGGTTTCTCGGCGAGTATCTTCTCGGTGGTCACGATCGTCGAGCCGTAGGGCGGATAGCCACCGTCGGCGAACAGGAAGAATTTAACCTTGACGCCCTGCTGCTGCGCCTGAAACGGTTCGGACGAGAGATAGGATTGCTGCGACACCGCGGGATCGGCAAAGAACGGTTGCAAGTTGAAAGTGTAGGCGCGGATCTGGTCGTCGGTGTACCCGTATTTGGCGCGCAGCCACGGCCAGAACGTGGTCCGCGACGAACCGGAGATCAGGATCGGCTTGCCTTTCAAGGCGGGGAGATCTGCCACGTCGTCATGGGCCATGATGCCTTGCAAATCGAACTGGAATGAGGACGCCACCGTCACCAGCGGCAGTCCCTGTTCGCGGCCCTTCAGCACCTGGATGTCGTAGCCCATCAGGAAATCGGTCTCGCCGGCCAGCAGGAGCTGTGATCCGTTCACCTGCGGTCCACCCATCTTGATGGTGACGTCGAGCCCGGCCTTTTCATAAAGCCCGGTCGCCTTGGCCTGATAGAAGCCGCCATGCTCGGCTTGGGCGAACCAGCTTGTCAGAAATGTCACCTTGTCGGCGGCGGCCGACGGAGCGACGAAGGCAATGCAAGCCGCAATGGCGAGCAGAGCACGGGACACGATGGTCATGATGGCGTTCATGGCAACCTCGGTGTGATCTCGATCGGATGGAATTCCCATGGCGGCGGAATCCCGGTGGCAGCGTTCCCGGCAATGCAAAAGATGCACGCGACGTCTGTCATCCGGAAGCATTTTGATTCGAGGCATACGTTGCCTTTTAGGCAACGTACAAAAAGCCCGGTCCAAGTCTCTGCGCACACCATTGTCAACGGCTCCCTGATGCCATAGTCGAACATCATGGTCGTGCGCGCAGCAACCGCGCGGCGCGGCGTGAAAAGGATCAGAGCATGGACAAGCCGCGTCGCCGGGTGTGGTGGGACGAATACGCCTCACGTGAGTTCGAAAGTCTCGATCAATCGAGCACCATCGCCGTCCTGCCGATTGCAGCTTTAGAACAGCACGGGCCGCATCTGCCGGTTGGCGTCGACGCGGCGATCAACCGCGGCATGCTCGAGACACTGATCGATCGTCTGCCCGGTGATCTCGACATCCGTATCCTGCCCATCCAGCAGGTTGGAAAATCCAACGAGCATTTGCGGATGCCCGGCACCTTGACCTTGCCGGCGACGACGCTGATCGAGGCCTGGACCGAGCTCGGATTGTCGGTTGCGCGCGCCGGCGTGCGGAAGCTCGTGATCGTCAACTCGCACGGCGGCAACGACGAGGTGATGGGCATCGTCGCGCGCGAACTGCGGGTGCGCGCCGACATGCTGGTGGTCAAGTCTGCCTGGTCGCGGCTCGGCAAGCCGGCCGGCCTCTACAGCGAGCGCGAGCTGAAATTCGGCATTCACGGCGGTGACGTCGAGACCTCGCTGATGCTGCATTTCCGCCCGGAGTTGGTCGATATGGCGCGCGCGCAGGACTTCCGGTCCGTTGCCGAGGACGACGAAGCGGCCTTCGACCATCTCAGGCCGACCGGGTTCATTGCCTATGCCTGGATCGCCGGCGACCTCAATCTCGACGGCGCGGTCGGCGAAGCGCACAAGGCGACGGCCGACAAGGGGCGCCTCACCGCCGAGCACGGCGCGAGGGAATTCATCAAGCTCCTCTACGACGTGAAGGCCGTGAAGCTGCCGCGCTGATCAACCACGCTCGAACAGCTGCCGGATCAGCGTCGTGATCCGGCCGCTCGGCGAGCCCAAAGCGTGCATGACCGAGAAGTGGTCGGCGCCTGGAAGTTCCTCATAGCTGATCGGCAATCCATTGCTGGCGCGGTGCGCGGCCATGTCGGCGGTCTGCTGGCGCAGCATCGGCAATTCGGCAGCGCCGACCACCAGCGCCAGCGGCGCCGAAGGGCCTGCCGCGTGGAGCAGCGGTGAATTGCGCCGCGACATCGCCTCGTCGAGCTTGAGCTTGACGTTGAGATAGCTGTGGCGGATCGGTTCCAGATCGAAGACACCGCTGATCGCAAGGCCCGCCTTCACGCGCGGATGCGACAGCGCCATCGTCGCCAGATGTCCGCCGGCCGACCAGCCGGATACGACGATGCGGTCAGGATCGCCACCGAGCGCGGGAAGTTGTTCAACCAGCGCGTCGAGCGCCCGATGGATCTCAGCGACGATCTCGTCCAGGGTCTCGTCTGGCGCCAGCGTGTAGCCGGGCAGCGCGACGTTGATGCCGTGAGCCATGGGGCCCTCGGCAAACCAGGTGACCATTTCCTTCGAGCGCATCTGCCAGTAGCCGCCGTGGATCAGCACCAGCGTCGGTCCGCCATCGGCGGCCTTGAGGAAATCGATGCGATTGCGATCGCGTGGACCGTATTTCAAGTCGAGATGTGCGGGATGCTTGGCCCGCACGACAGCCGAGCGCTGCTCCCAGCCTGCGACAAGCTCGGCGCTGCCAGGGACGGCGGCGCTGTTGTTGAACCCGAGGTCGCGCTGCTCCTGGCTCATCGATCGCCAGTTGGTCTCGCCGAATATCGTCGCCATGAGATGTCCTTGAATGCCGTTGGTCGCCCTATTGCAGCGCGCGACTCATAGCCCCTCCATCGCCCGGCGGACCTCCGCGAGAAAGCGGCGCCGCCTGGCTGCGGTCGCGACGTTCATATGGTATAGCGCATGATAGCGTGCCCTGGCCTTGAATCCGGTGAACCAGGGCAGGTAGCGCGTCACGATCTTGCGCGGCGGATCGGCCATGGCGATGGCTTTCCAGCGTGGGCGACCATAGGTCGAAATGCCGCTGATGCGCCTGATGTGCTGAAGCAGTGGTTTCGCATGCGCCGGGTCGGACAGGTCCATCGCGATGCCGGGGCCGAACATTCGATCGAACCAACCCTTCAGCATGGCCGGTGGGCCAAACGACCAGGTCGGAAACTGCACCACCAGCGCCTCCGCAGCCATCAGCCGGTCGACATGGGCCTGGTTGTGGGCCCGGTTGCGCGCGGGATCGTGATAGTCGCGCCGCCGCTCGGCTGTGAGCACGGGATCGAATCCATCCGCATAGAGGTCGAGCAGGTCGACCGTATGTCCGGCCTGCGAGAGACCGTCGAGCGCCTCGCGACGGATCGCGGCATGAAAGCTGTCGTCCAGCGGATGGCAATAGACGTACAGCACGCGCACGTCACCGCTCCGCCACGAAGCTGCGCATCTTGCCTGGATTGAGCAGGCCGTAAGGATCGACTTCGCGCTTGAAGCCGAGCTGATCGGCATCGACGCGCTTGTAGCGGCTGCCGTCCTCGACCGTGTACACGTGCGGATTGGCGATAAAGACCTCGTGCGCCTCGTGCAGACGGATGATCTCGTTCAGCCGCTCCGCGTTGCTGTACCGCACCACTGGCAATGCGCTACAGGTCAGCTGGCCGTTGAAGCGGATGAATTCGAGATGCTGCAACACCTCGCCCGGAAACATTGTGCGCATCTCCTCAACCTTCTGCAGCAGGCGGTCATGAGGGTAGAGGCATTGCAGATAGGTCACGGTGCGGTCGCTCTTGAGCACCTGCAGGGTGGTATGATTCCAGGTGTATTCGTACAGCGGCACCTTGCCGGGAGCATCGTCGGTCGGCGTCTCCAGGGTGATGGTGCCGCGGCCGCCGAGCAGCTTTCTGAAGTCTTCCAGCGAGCCCTCGGCGATCATCGCGATCAGGATGCTCTTGCCCTCGGGACAGCAGGATTTCAGCGCGCCGAAATAGGACGGCAGCGGCCATGTGATGGGCGACAGCAGCTTCTTGACGATGTTGTCGGCAAGCGCGGCTTCTCGGCCGAACTCGACCGCGGCCAGGAAATCGTCGAACGCGACAACGACGTCGATCCATGGCTGTGCCGGCGCCAGCGGCATCTCGAGCGCGGTGATGATCCCCGTGGTGCCGTAGGCACGGTTGATCTTCTGCGTCGCGTCGTCGCGCAGCTCGATGATGCGGGGCTCAGGTTCCATGGTGACGATGCGCGCGGCGAGGATGTTGCCGGGCTCGCGCAAGCCGCCATGGGTGATCGAGCCGACGCCGCCGGACCCGCCGGCGACGAAGCCGCCGATGGTCGCGCTGCGCTTGGTCGAGGGATGCATCCGCAGCTCAAAGCCCAAAGGCTGTGTCGCGGCGTCGATCGCATTCATCTTGGCGCCGGCGCCGACACGGATCTGCCCGGGTCTGATCCATTCGATCGTGTCTAGCGCGGTGACGTCGAGCAACACGCCGCCGGCGAGCGGTACGGCCTGGCCATAATTGCCGGTGCCACCGGCCCGCACCGTCAGTGGTACGCGGTGACGTGCACAGGCCGCGGCAACGCGGACGACATCGGCCTCGTTGCGCGGCGCGACGATCAGATCGGCCGACTTGCCGTTGAGCTGATCGTTGAGAACCGGACTGTACCAGAAGAAATCGCGCGAGCGCCGGCGCACGATGGTGGGATCAGTCACGACCGGGATATCGCCGAGAGCGGCGAGCAGCGATGTCAGCCGGTCGGTCGTTGGATGCCGGTTGGAGGCGACGTCAAAGGGCGTGAGATCGTTCATGGTGCGCTTGACCTTTCCGATCGCGGGCCGCGGCCGGCGAGGGCAGCGGCAAGGACGGACGACTCCAGCACGAAGCCGAAGCATTGGTTCACATTGTAGACGGTCGCAGCCATGCAATAGTCCGGCGAGGTGGTCGCGGCACAGTCGCGCAGCAGCATGCAGTCGTAGCCAAGGAAATTGGCGGCCTGCAGCGTGCAGAGCACGCATTGGTCGGCATTGACTCCAGCGAAGAGGAGTGTCGTGACATTGAGGTTGCGCAGGATGCTGTCGAGTTCGGTATCCTGGAACCCTGACATGCGATACTTGGCCACATGAATGTCGGTGGACTCGACGGTCAATTCTCCGACAATCGAGGCCGACCAACTGCCGCGTTCCAGCACCCTCGCGTCGGAGCCCGGCAACCGGTCACCGAGTCCGACGCCCGTGCCTGATGGCTTGTAGACATGCAACAGAGCCGGGCTGAGGTTGAGCCGATCGGGCCGGTTGCCCCAATTGAGCCAGATCACCGGGACATCGAGACCGCGCAGCACGGGCAAAAGCTGTTGCAGCGGGGCGATCGGCGCGCGCGCCGGCGTCACGTCGACACCGATGTGGCCGAGCCAGCCGTCCGGGTGGCAGAAGTCGTTCTGCATGTCGATGACGATGATGGCGGTGCGCACGAGATCGAAAGTCACAAGCTTGGCGCCGGCATCGATCGTCACCGGCTGCGGCTCGACCGGCGGCCGCACAAGGTTGGCCTGGCTCGCCGAAACCGACCAGCGGTTGCGCGCGCTGGCCCCGAGCGGCTTGAGATCTTCGACTGGTTGGAGACGGGTGTTGGTCATCGCAAAACCGCCAGGTCGCGTCCCTGCAGCACGGCGATGTCGTCAGCCTCGACCTCGACCGGTTCACCGCTACGGATCAATTCGGCAAAGCCTTCGTTTGGTGTCATCACCGTCAGGCAATACAGCTTGCCGGCCCCGGTGTTCTCGATCACGTGCTCCGAGCCGGGATGCAGCAGCAGCGAGTCGCCCTTTTTGATCGGCAGTGTCTTGCCGTCGCAGCGCGCGATACCTTCGCCGTGCAGCACATGGAAGAATTCGTGCGCGGCTGCATGCTCGTTCGGCGGAGTCGCGCCGCCCGGTCGGAAGATTTCAATGACGAAGATGTTGTCGATCCGGTCGGTCTCATGATCGAACAGCATCACGAAATAGTTGGTGTCGGTCGGCGAGATGCGGAAGGCCCTGGAGTGAGCGAGATTTTCGACGCTGAACGCCATGATGGGGACTCCTGATTGCGGTGGGCTCGAGCGTGCGGGCGTGCGCGGGACGAGCCACGACGGATTCAGCACGCCCGGAGGCTTGCATAAAAGCGCTTTATTTCGCAAACACCGTTGCCTTTCAGGCAACGTAACAGCATGCTCCAAAGCGAAGCTTTTTTCCAAGCAGGAGCAAAGGGATGTTGCATAGCCGCCTGTTGACCTATGTGGACGAGGTGGCGCGCACCGGATCGATCCGTAAGGCTGCGAGCCACCTTAACGTCGCAGCCTCCGCCATCAGTCGCCAGATTCTTGCGCTCGAGACCGAGCTCGGGACGCCGATTTTCCAAAGGCTGCCCCGCAAGCTGATTCTCACTGCGGCGGGTGAAGTGCTGGTCGGCCACATTCGCCAGACCCTGAAGGAATTGACCCGCGCGCAAGGCAAGATCGAGGAACTGAAAGGTTTGCGCCGGGGCGAGATCACGGTGGCGATGATGAGTGGTCTGGCCTCGAACCTGGTACCCGGTACCGTCAAGCAGTTCCGGGTCTCCAATCCCCGGGTGCGGCTCTGCCTCACGCTGTTGACCACCGGCGAGGACATTCAATCCGCCGTCGCCAGCGGCGAGGCCGACCTCGGCATCGGCTTCGATTTCATCCGCGGCAGTCACCTGAAGGTGCTGGCCCGCGCCGCCGGCAAGCTCGGCGCGGTGATGGCGCCGAGCCATCCGCTCGCCAAGCGCAACCAGATCCGGCTCAGCGACTGCGTCGACTATCCGCTGGTGATCGCCGACGGGTCGACCGTGATCCGGCCTTACCTTGACTCGGCATTTGCGAAAGCCTCGCTGGACCCGCTGCCGATCATCGAAACCAATGCCATCGAGATTATGCGCCACGCCGCCATTCTCGATAATGGCATTACCTTTCTCACACCGTTTGACATCGAGTTCGAGCGACGCGTCGGCCGTCTCGTTTATGTGCCGGTGCGCGAGTTGGCGAATGAGACGCAGACGCTGATGCTGATCGGCCACGAGCGCGGGACGAGCGCGATCGCCAGCGTTCTCGCGGAAATGCTGAAGGCGATGATGCGCGAGGCAGCGGCGTGAGCGACCGGGGCGTCACCCGCAGTCATCGTCGGACGAGCCCTGATTGATTCGTTGTCTGCTGCCGCCGTCGAGGCCGGCGTCGAGATCTGCGTAGGATCGAAGGTCATCAGCGCGGAGCGTCGTGTGCGATTGTGCCTGAGGGAGGCAAGCGTCTCGAAAAATAGGCGCGGACGGCATTCACTCTGTCGTCCGGAGGAGTGTTGCCGGCGAACTGGCCTTCGGCCAGTATCGTAAGGGTGCCATTCGGCTCCTGATCCAATCCATCCAGGGGCGGTCTTCTTTCTTATTGTCGGTGAGACGACACTGTCTCAGTTTGCACCCAATTGGACTTCGGTAGCTGGAGCTAGCTCAAACTTGCTAGGATGAAAGAATGACCCGCTTCTCGGGCGCCGAAAGCGCCTCATCGGCCAGAGCGGCCGTCTCCGGCTTCCGACCCTCGATGGTCAGCGCGTTCTGTTCGGCGGTCACCGCGATATCGTCGGCTCGGAAACCGGCCACCGCCAGGGTGATCCGTAGTTGTCCTCGCCAGAGCGTTCGATGTTGTAGGGGCGGATAGTTGTCATCGGTCGCCTAGCGGAGCGCATCGTCGACGAGGCCGGCCAGATGGTCGAAGCCGATGGTGGAGCGCCAGAGGGGCGCGAAGTCGAAGGTAGTTCTCATATCCAAGTCCTCCTAGGAGCAAGATGGTTACAAGAAGCGCAAGACGGCCGTCCGTGAGCGAGGCTGCAACATTCGAACGACGTCGCGAGCAACGGAATATTTCGAGAGCGTGTCCTATCCTTGCTGGTCGTGGGAGCCTGCGCGTTGGGCGGACGCACTGTTTTGCTAATACAGGCGCTACCGCCAATATTTCATGGGTTTCCGTTGGGGCAGAAACGACTTTCGAGCGGCACCGAGACAAGTTTGAGGAGCGAAGACGTGTCTAACAAAACGTCCAACAAAGCGTCCAACAAGAAAATCCCGGCCGTAAGTGGGCGCCGAGGCGGCATCTACAAGCCAACGTGATTCCGCCTCCGGAATTGAACCTAGCGGGCAGCCTTACATGGCGATGTGTGCTGCTCCTTGATCTGAGCGTTGCGGGGTTCGCGATCTGGATGCTGCCTGAGCCGGTGAGCCGCTTCAAAACCGAGCTGGCCGTCGTTGCACGCGACGAGGTGACCGTGCAACAATCGGTGATCACGCCTGAGCGCTGCGGCGCGGCAATTCCGGGTCTTGCGAAGTGACTACCCGAATGTAGACTAAGCCGGTTTTTAAAGCGCTCTAATCGGTTGAATTCGGCATTTCTACGATTGCGATACAACTGCTTTTCCTCTGGGGGTATCCCATGCTCGATCCGGCAACGACCGCGCTCCTGCGTACCGTCCTCGATGAAGTCTGCGAAGACGTTTCGCGCTTCGAATCCGGCACACGCGTCCACGTAGCGTCTAGGATCCTGGAAGCCGCCACGAGAGGTGACACTTCGCCGGACAGGCTCAAGCGCATTGGCCGCGAGGCTCTCCACGACGCGCCGACGATGTGGCGATAGCTGGGGCTCGGGGACGTGAACTTCCAGGTCACGGTGCTCAAGATCCTGGTGAGCTACCCGGACGGGTTCGCCGTCATGGCGGACCTCAAGCGCGACATGGCCATCCTTGCAACGAGTGGACGGGACTGGGCTGAGCGGACGAAGCGGCTCGCCGCACGCGTGGCGGATCTCGATATCTTCTCGCAAGCGCTGGTTGAGCGCCTGAACGGCGGCTGGCGTATCACTGAGAAGGGACGCGCGGTACTGGAGCTCATGGAAGCTCGTCCTTCTGAAGCGGAATCGGAAAGACAGGCAGCTCCTGCGGTGCCCGCGGCTAGTCTTCCTTCCTCGACCCGGCTCGCCCGGGATCAACGCCGTCAGCGCCGCCGAACCGCCCGCGAGCGGGCCAGAGCGAAGGCGTCTTGATCTCCTCCTTCCGAACCTCCGGCTAGCAAGGGGAAACGGGAAATGTCTAAGCCCTCCTTCAAGCATGGCTCGTACTGCGCCTCCTCGAGCGCGCCTAGCCCTGGATGAGGGTTCAGAAGACCCATATGCATTTCCATTGCGGATCTCCCACCGGCACATCCGCGGCTTTCGGAAGCTAAAATTTGATCCTAAATCGCAATGCTCCCTCAGCGGACTGATGCTACGCTGGGTCCAGCAGGGGGACTAACACTTGGCCATCTACCGGATACTTCAGAACTCACCTCTCGGGCCAGAAGAGATCACGCGCCTTTCCGCCGCTTACGAGCAGGCCCTCCGTACGATTGGCGTACGGGATCGAAACGATCCCCTCACCGAACTGATCGCAAGGAAGATCATTGAGATCGGGCAGACCGGCGTCAAGGACCCCGACAAGATCTGCGTCCGGGCCATCGAGGAACTGCGCCTGCCCAAAGGATAGTCGCAAGCCAAAGTCTGCTGTCAGAGCGCGAACAGGTCCGCCCGCACAAATGGGTCCGATCGTTGAGCTCTCAATTCCGTGAGCCGTCCTCGTCCACGAGCACATCGAGAGGGACCGCGAGGGCCGCCAGGCTTTCGGAGCCCGAGCATAGCTTTTACCCGGTAGGGTTGCCGCCACGCAACGCTGTCCGCTGCGCGTATTCTCGCAGGAGACCTGCTACGGTACGAACATCGACGGCCACTCACCGAGCCTCCTGTCCGGGGTATGCAGGTTCGACACAGCAAAGCGACTTTTAACCGGCGCGTCGTTATCATGCCGACTATCCAGAGATCTCTCGAGCTTCTGCACTGCCCGGAAGTCCTCTAGGTGCAGCGTGTTCGGGCCATAAGCCGCCTCTTTCTTGAATTGTATATCCGACCGACCACCAGCTGCAGATGCTTCATCCTGCCTCGCGGCATCGCTCTGGCATTGCAAAGAGCTCGGACGGCGTAAGCCCGGAAGTAGTCCAAAGCGTCTGACATGATGTCGGCTGCACTCACGTCAGTCCAAGGTTAGCTCTTAGGAAGGACGAAATGAGCTGAGCCGTGACGGCAGGCCGCTCTTCGGGGAAAAAGTGCCCGCCCGATACGGCCTGTCCTTGGACATTCTCAGCCCAACGTTGCCAGAGACCTAGTGGTCCGCCGGCATCGCTGTACCAAGTTGCCAGCGCCCCCTCTTTGCTCCATAGCGCCAGCAATGGGCAGCATATTCGTTGGCCGGCATCGAGATCGGCTTTGTCGTTCTCTCGATCCAAGCCGGCGGCGGCGCGGTATTCGTCACAGATGGCATGAATATGGTCGGCGTCGCGAAGCGCTGCGACGTACTCCTTGCGGACCCATTCGGGGAACGCATCCGATGATGATCCCCATTCGTTGATTGCATTGTCCACGACAGCTTCGGGAGCCCCTGCAATTAGTCGCTCTGGAAGCGGTGATGGCTGAGCAAGCAATGAAAACGGCCAGAACGAAAGCGTGAGACGCGCGTCGGCGCGGTCCCAGACATCAAATGTAGGCACCACGTCCAATACACCGGCGCAAGCAATCTGTGCCGGATGGTCCAGCGCTGCGCGATAGGCAACACGTCCGCCTCGATCATGACCAATTATGGAGAATCGCTCGTACCCCGCTGCTCGCAGTGCCGTGACGAGTGACGCTGCCATCTCGCGCTTCGACATAGCAGATCGATCATTAGCCACGGGACACTCGCTCCTCCCGTAGCCCGGCAAGTCCGCGATAATCACTCTGAAGTCTCTTGCCAAAACGGGACCGACGTCGCGCCACATCAAGCCCGTTTCCGGAAATCCGTGCAACAGGAGGACGGCTGGTCCGGCTCCGCCTTCGCGCACAAAAATTCTACCACGAGCGCTCTCGAGCAAGCCCGTGCTGAACCCTGTCACATCGGCTGAATCGGTCATGGAGCCAAAACGGCGGCGACGGGTACAGGTTCCAACGTACAACCTCGCGCAGTTTGAATCGCGGGAACCGCAAGATCGATCAAGCGCGCTCGAGTACTCATGTTAATCAGGGCCCGAACCTATAAAGGGCTCTCCGATGACGTTTCCTTCGGCAATCGAGCAACTGGCGGCGATAAGGGCGGGTCGGACGAACTCCGTGGAACGCACGATGGCCGCCATTGAGTCATCTAGCAAACGGATCCGGCGATCAACGCAGTGGTGGTGCGCGATTTCGGCCGAGCATTGGAAGTTGCAAAGACCTGGCGGGCTCGCTCCGCATTCCGGCGGCCTTGTGCGGCGTCTACGCCCATCGGTCTAGCTATGGCGTCGTTCCGGTACGCGGTTTTGCGCCACGGATGGCGCCACGTCGGGAGATTGCTCAGCAGTTCGACCAGTCGACACGGCTTTCCGGCACGATACGCCCCTTCGAAGAGCGCAAGATCAAGATCAATGGGTTTGATGCCAGCTACGATAAAATCCCGCTTTGGACAACATTGGCTACACGGGACTGCCTGCAACTTCGGCACCAGTGGGCCTGGATGCGAATGATTGCCTATCGGCATACAGATTATTGGGTCTCGCTTTGAGGACTACACACCAATCGCCTTCGCGACGGCAATCCAAGCGCAGCTCGGTTATGGCTTCGTTGCGCCAGACGTTCGTATCTCCAGCACGTGAGCGGGCGGCCCTAAAACCAGTTGAGCGGACCGCCGCCTCACGATGCGACGCCTAGGACAGCACTGGAACGTTGGTTCAAGGCGGCATGTGGTCAAAACACCTGTGTGGCAAGGAAACCGTACTTCCGAAAGCAGTGAGCTTAAGGCGGCCGTTGTCCGGGGCCTCTGTCACCGATTTTGTCGAAAGCGGTAACCGTGCGGCTAATGTCTTCGAGTACCGAACTGATCCAGTTGCGGAAAATGCAGCGGCGGACTCGCCGCATTGCAAATGCCGGCGAAGCCGCCGGCACGCATTGTCAGTGATAGCCGGAGCGCTCAGTAAGCAAGCTTTGGATACCAGTCGGTGCCACGCCCTTCTGGTGTGGTGTCGAGAATGGTCCAGAGCGGATCAATGTCGGGGGCGCCGCGTGGATCCTGGTGAGGGTCGGCCATCGCGCCGCTCATCTCGCCGGACCAGAAATGCCGAATCATGCCCTCGCGCTGCGTGAACACAGTGTAGCCGGGCACGTCGGCATCCTCAGCGCTGACATAATCGCGCGTGTAGTCGCCGGAGATGTCAGAGAAGACCTTGTGTCGCGTCCAGCCACGCGCTTTCTTTGCCTCGATCAATCGCGAGATCGGCGACCGCGCGATGAAGACGAACGCGATACGCTGCTCGATGTCGGGCAATTTGTGCTCCCATGTGCTCATGAATGAGGTGCACATAGGGCATGGCGTCTGCCGCTGCGGCCCGAACATGTAGCTATAGATCGCGAGCGTTTGCTTGCCGTCGAACAAATCAGCGAAATTCGCTTCGCCGTTCTCGCCTTCGAACACGTAACGTTTCTTCACCTCCCCGCCCAGCGGCAGCGCCCGACGGAGTTCGGCGACACGCTCAATGTGACGACGCAACTCGATCTCCTCCGTTAGGAGGCCTTGCCGGGCCTGGCGATAATCGGCGCTTTCGTTGGGAAAATGGGCTGTGTTCGTGCGAACAAGTTCGGAAGCAGGCTTCAGCATGGAACTATCCATGGCGCGACCTCTGGCTGGAGCGGATATCTCTAAGACGTCCGGCGGCAGCCCGTTCCGACATCTCGAGAGATAAAAAATTGGCTCGGCATCCTACGCTTCTTGCGCCAGTCCGCGGCCGCGCCACATTCGCGGGCGCTTTCCGCAGAGCGGCGGGCGGCCAAAGCGCGGCTTCGGTCGACCGCGATGAGTCCTGATCCGCGCCTCTAGCAGGCTAGGAAGCTCTGGCAGCGCTGTTCTCGTTCTCGAATGTCGCAATGAAATCGCAATGAATTGGGTGAAACAACCGTGAACAGAACGGGATGGGAGCGTCCGCCAAACAAGAAATATCAACAGCTTAGAAGATAACCACTGCGTTCGGGATGCAGGGGCGCCTCTTAGGTGACTCAAGCAGCGCCACCCTTGATCGGCATCACCTTCTTTGGATCGAGCCAGTGGTCGATCCGATCGGCCCAATGCTGCATCAGCTTCGTGCGTGAGCCTATCAATGCGAGCGGTCCGTGCCTCTTGTATAGACCTTCCACGGTCGAGTTATCGAGATGCGCAAGCTGCAGCTCGACGACATCGCCATCCCAGGCCTTGGCGTCCTTGATCTCTTCGTGGTGAGACAGCGTCGAGAAGGTGGTCCGGAATCCGTGGGCACAATGATCGGTCTTGGTGTCAATGCCCAGCAGCCGCAAGCGCTTGTTGAGAGTGTTGTTTGATAGCGGCGCGTCCTTCGAGCAGGAAAACGCATATCGGCGATGTCCGGTTAGCTTCTGAACGCTTCGCAGGATTGCAAGTGCCTGCCGTGACAAAGGCACGACATGGTCCCAGCCGGTCTTCATCTTCGCGGCTGGAACAGTCCAGCGTTCGGCGTCCCAATCGACCTCGCTCCACTCCATTTCATTGACCATGCCGGGGCGGGGAATGGTCAGCGCATCGAAGCGCAAGGCCAGGCCAACAACGTCACCAAACCTTGCTCTCGTCCACGGTGCGTTGATGAGCTTGAAGACGCGCGTCACGTCACGTGGTTCGGTGACGCCGGGACGTGGCGTCGAAATGTTGGCGATCATCTGCCCATTCAGGTTGCGGAATGGATTGTAGCCGTCGCCTTCGACATCGGCATAGTCGCAGATTTGCTCACCGATGCTGCGCACGCGGTCGCGCGTTTCCAGCTTTCCCTCGGTTTCGTATAAACGCATGAAAGCGAGGACGTCCGGTCGCTTGATGTCCAGCCTACTCAACTTGCCGAAGCGAGCCTTGACGTAGCCGACACGCAGCTCGAGCACCTCGATGGTCTTCGGGTCGCGCACCGCGACAATCCTGCCCCGTTTGACTTTCTCAATTTTCTTCTTTGCGAGCCACTCGTCGGCCCATTGCCCGAAAGACCGGGCAGCCGCCTGCCTGTGCTGGTCGAGTTGCTTCTCTGTGCTCGGGTCTTTGCCCTTCTTGAGCAGGTCTTTGGCCTTGTCGCGCTCGCGCCGCGCGTCCGCGAGCGAGAACGTGCCATCCCTACCATTGCCGTAAGCGCCGATGGAGTAGGTTTTCTGGCGGCCGTGGAAGCGGTAGTCCATCCGCCAAAGCTTGGAGGCTGCGTTGCCGGGCCTGCTCACGTCCGGCGTGACGAGGAGATAGAGCCAGCCACCGGTCACGTCGGAAATCTTGACGGGACTCCACGCGCCCTTGTCGAATTTCGGTCGGGCGGCGCGGCAGTCGACGTCGGTCCTGATCTGCTTGGGATTGGCGCCCGCGCCATCGTTCTTGCCGGCCATCTGCTCAATTCCACCATTCGGAATAGCGAAAGTCGCCCTGAACGTTTGTTCTCCCGATACCAGCACGATACCAGCAAAAATACCAGCAAATCGGCCGGCTGGGATCGGATGAGAACAAACGGTGACGAACGAAAATGTACGTGGAAGTGCCTATTTTTCAAGGGTTTCCGAGCACTGCGCGAACGGTTGCGGACGTTTGAGAACGGGCCTGAACAGCCTAGTTGGTGCCCCTGGCCGGAATCGAACCAGCACTCCTTGCGGAACTCGATTTTGAGTCGAGCGCGTCTACCAGTTCCGCCACAGGGGCCCCCGGTCGGCCCGTGGCTGGGCGTCGCGAAGCCGGCGGACTATAGCCATGGAAAAGGCGGGGTCAACCCGCGCCAAAGTGATGTTCGGTGTTCTCGACAGGGTCGTCGGCGAAGGCTAGAGGCTAGCCTCACCCCTTCACCACCGAGGCCGTCGTGACGACGAATAGTGCTGCAATACCAGCCTCCCGCCCGGCCGCCGCCAATCCGGCGCTCACGGCCTCGGCGGCCGTCACCCTGATTGCGGCCGCGACCATCGCGGGCGCGTGGTTCTTCCAGCTCGTGCTGGAGATCCTGCCCTGTCCCCTGTGCCTGGAGCAGCGCTACGCTTATTACCTCGCGATCCCGCTCGGCGCACTGACGGCGCTTGCCGCAAGAGGCGGCGCGCCGCGGCCGCTGCTGCTTGCCGGGCTCGCCGTGCTCGCGCTGGCGACGCTGGCCAATGCCGGCCTCGGCACCTATCACGCCGGCGTCGAATGGGGATTCTGGAAGGGCCCGACCGATTGCTCCGGTCCCGTCGTCAATCTCGGCTCGGCCTCCGATCTGTTGTCGCGGCTCGACACGGTGAAGGTGATCCGCTGCGACGAGGTGCAGTGGCGCTTCCTCGGCCTCTCGCTCGCCGGCTACAACGTGCTGATCTCGCTCGCGTTGGCAGCGATCGCGGCATGGGGATTCGTGGCGACGGCGAAGCGGGGGTAGTTCACCTCGCCCCGCTCGCGGGGAGAGGTCAGCGGAGGCGCCGGGTGAGGGGGATTCTCCGAGAGTCTCTTTGTCATAGTGATTGCGGATGTAGCCCCTCACCCCGACCCTCTCCTCGTAAGGACGGGGAGAGGGAGAAGAAACGGCCCTCAATCATCCACATCGTCCTGCGTGCGTCCGAACAGGTGCACGATGCCGGGCGTCGCGATGGTCACAAACACGAAGCGTGACAGGTGATGTGCGCCGACGAAGATCGGGTCGATGTGCAGGGTCAGCGCCAACGCCAGCATCGCGTCCATCGCGCCCGGCGCGAATGCGACGACGACGTCGGAAAACTTCACATGAGTGGTCAGCACGACGATCGCGACGAAGATGGCGGAGACCGCAATCGCGATCGCAAACGAGCCGAGCGCCGCGTTGATGTGGCCGGCGAGGGTCTTGATCTTCATCCGCGCAAAACGGCTGCCGATCAGCGCGCCGATTCCCACCAGCGCCACGCCGCGCACCCAGTTCGGCAGGCCGCCTTCGACCCATCCCGCCCCGTGCAGCACGCTGGAAGCGATCATTGCGCCGAACATCCAGCTCGCGGGGAATTTGGCGAGCCGCAACAGGAGCGATAGGGCGAGCGATGCGACGACGAGGATCAGGAGCTCGAACGGCGAGGCAATCGTGGTCGTCAGCGACGGTGCCGCCGAGGGCGCGACACCCCCGATCGCCAATACCATCGGCAATGCCGCGGTGAGGATGATCACGCGCATGGTCTGCACCACCGCGATCCCCGGCAGATCGGCGCCGCGCTCGACCGCCAGAATGGTGATCTGCGACAGCGCGCCGGGACTTCCGGCGAGAAAAGCCGAGGTGCGGTCCCAGCCATGGACGCGTTGCAGGTAGTAGCTCGAGCCGAAGGTCGAGCAGAAGGTCGCAAGCGCCAGCAGTCCGATCGTCAGCGGATAGGCGCTGAGCTGCTGGATCAGATGACGCGAAACGACGGACCCCAGGGAGATGCCGAGCAGCACCAGCACGGTCTGCGTCAGGATCGGCGGCACCGCGAGCGGGCGGCCGGCGATAGCGGCGATCCCGACCGAGATCATGGCGCCGGAGATCAGTCCGCCGGGCAAGTTGGCGAACAGGAAGACCAGTCCGCCGGCAGCGCCGATGACGAGCGTCTCGACCGCGCTTCTGATCTTGGCGCGGGACGGCAGCTCAAAGGGCAGGGAGGCGGTGATCTGCTTCACACCGCCTTATGGCAAATCGGAAAGGCGCGCACAATTGCGGCCGTGTCATGCCGCAATGCGCGCGCCTAAAAGGGCGGAATGTGACGGAACTACTTTGCGGCGGGGGCGGCGGTGCCGGCCTTCGCTTCCTTCATGCACTCGGAGCGGAATTTCTTGCGCTCCTTGCCGTGCAGGCCCTTGGCATCCGCCTGCTTGGAGCATTCGAGCGATTCGGCCGAGTGCTGCTTCGGTGCCTTCTTGTCGGTCGTGGTGGCCGCGGTATCGCTCTTGGCAGCCGGCGCCGCGGTCTGCGCGAAGGCGGTGCCGGTGGCGAACAGGGAGGCGAGGGCGACGACGGCGATGCGCGAGGCGAGGGTCATGTGTTGCACTCTTGTGTTTGCGAATTGAACAAGGGCGGAGAACGTCGTCCTGCATTGCTGAACGCCACATGAATGGATGGCGCATCGCGATCACTAAATTTTGGCTGCGAAAGTCATCACTTCCTTGTCGGATGCCGCCGACACGCTAGGATAGTGATCCCAATTTACTTCCCCCGGGGCAGATCTAAGGAGGAGACGAAGGATGACCATTCAGGCAAAATTGTTCTGCGCAATTGCGGCATCGGGCGTTGCGGCGTTGCTCGCGACCGCGCCGGCCCAGGCGCTGACCACGCAGGAATGCAGTGCCAAGTATCAGGCGGCCAAGAAGGACGGCACGCTGGGCGGCATGAAATGGAATGATTTCCGGAAAGCGCAGTGCGGCGCCGATGCGACCCCAGCCGCGGCTCCCGCTGCCGCCGCACCGGCGGCCCCGGCCGAGCCCAAGCAGGCGAAGAAGGAGGCTGCTCCGCCCGCAACTCCCGCGCCAGCGCCGGCTGCCACTGGCCCCGCGGTCTTCCCGAACGCGGTCGATCCGAAATACAGCAAGGAGACCGCCGGCAAGGCCCGCATGCACACATGCGTCGACCAGTACAACGCCAACAAGGCGACCAACGGCAATGGCGGACTGAAGTGGATCCAGAAGGGCGGCGGCTATTACAGCGAATGCACCAAGCGCCTGAAGGGCACAGCCTAAGCTTTCGAGTAATGTGAGCGGCCGGGACTCTCGCTCCGGCCGCTCAATCGTTCGCGAGCAGCTTCTCTGCCGACTTAGCAATCATCTGCGCCCGCTTGCGCGGGCCACGCTCGACGAAGAGCAGGCTCTGGCCGAAAACAAAGCAGTAGAACAGGAAGGCCTGCGCATCGGCCTCATCGGCGGGAAGGCCCGTCGCGCGATAGAGCTCGGCGACATGTTTGAGACGCGCCGCATCCACGCTCGCCACCGCTGACGCCGCGCGCTCGTCGGCTCTCGCCCATTGCCGGATCGCAAGCTCGATCGCCATGGCAGCGGGGTTCATGCGTTCGGAATAAAGCTGGATCACCGCTTTCAGCCGCTCGCGCGGGCTTTGTCCGTCGAGACTCGTCTGCTGCGCGATCGCTTCCGTACGCCCCTCGCGCCAGCGTTCGAGCATCGTGCCGAGCAGTGCGGCGCGGTCAGCGAAGCGGCGGTAGAAACCGCCCTTGGTGACGCCGAGATTTTTCGCAAGCACCTCGACCCGCACGCCCTCGACCCCAGTACGGGCAAGCTCCGCGAAGGCTACTTCGACCCAGACATCGCCTTTGGCGTCACTCATGAATTCGCCTCTCACCGAGCTTTGATACGGTGCCGTATTGCTAACCTGCGATGGGTCTGATACGCTACCGTATCAAAATCAAAAAGGCGGGAAACGACCATGCAGGAGGCGAGCTATCGCGGCACGGTCTATCCGTGGCAATGCGACCATGTCGGCCACATGAACATCATGTGGTATGTCGGCAAATTCGACGAGGCCAACTGGAATCTGTTCGCGCGCCTCGGGCTGACGCCGAGCTATCTGCGTACCTCCGGCCGCGGCATGGCCGCGGTGCAGCAGAACATCACCTACAAGCGCGAGCTGCTCGCCGGCGACATCATCGAGATTCGCAGCGTCCTGCTCGAGCTTCGTGAGAAATCGATCCGCTTCCGGCACGAGATGAGCAACGCCGAGACGGGCGAGATATCAGCAGTTTGCGAGATCTCCGCCGTGCACATGGACCGGGAGGCGCGCAGGTCGACACCGTTCGAAGCCGTGATCCGCGAGACCGCGATGCGGCACCTCGCCGAGGCGATCATGGCGTGACGCGATGGCCGCCTTCGAGCCGAAGAATCCGGATTTTCGTGCGGCCGCAGGTCGGCTGTTCGACGGCCAGCCGGCCATGCGCACGCTTGGCATCTCGCTCGTGCGCGTTGCGCCGGGCGAGGCGGAATTGGCGATGGATTATGCGGCCGGCTTTACCCAGCAGAACGGCTTCGTGCATGCCGGCATCATCACCGCAGGCCTCGACAACGCCTGCGGCGTTGCCGCCTTCACACTGATGCCGCGCGAAGCCGACATCCTCACTGTCGAGTTCAAGACGAGTCTGGTCGCGCCGGCGCGGGGCGAGGGCTTCATCTTCAAGGCCGAGGTGGTTAAGCCGGGCCGCACGCTCACTTTCTGCGAGGCCAAGGCCTTCGCGCGGCAGCACGGTGTGACGATGCTGGTTGCGACCATGACCGCCACGCTGATGGCGCTGGCCCGCCGCGAGGCGGCGCCCGCCCAGGTGCGAGCTGGCTCTCCCGTCTGATCCGAGCTGGCGGGAAGGCCCGCATACCGCTTTTTTCGGCTGTCATTACCGGCGGGGCACTCTATATGCTGGTGCGTAACGCTCCTGCGCCGCAGGCCGTAGAAGCACCGAAGGGCCGAATTGGAACGGGTTATGATCGGACTTAAAGATAAAGATAAACGGACGCGTCGCGAGGCGCTTGCTCTGATCGGAGCCGGGGTGGTGCTCGCAGGCGGCCCGCGGGCCGGCCGCGCCGCGACGGCCGATGACGGTACGATCCTGACTGAAGCCGCCGTGCTGCGCGATCCCGACGTGCCTGTGATCGGCAACCGCGACGGCGACATCACCATCGTGGAATGGTCCGACTATCAATGTCCCTATTGCCGCCGCGTCGAGCCGGAGCTGCGCCAGATCGTTCAGGACGATGGCAAGGTCCGGCTGGTGCTGAAGGACTGGCCGATCCTCGGACTGGTTTCAGTGACCGCGGCGCGGATGGCGCTCGCGGCCAAATTCCAGGACAAGTACGACCAGGCGCATGATGCGATGATGGGCGTGAATTCGCGCCTGACCGAGCCGCGCATCTACGAGCTGCTGGCGGGCGCCGGTGTCGACATCGATCGCCTGAAGCGCGACCTCACGGGCCGCGCCAAGGACATCGACGCGATCCTGAAACGCAACAGCGATCAGGCCGAGGCCTTCGGCTTCCGGGGCACGCCGTCCTTCATCGTCGGCAAATTCCGCGTGCCCGGCGTGCTCACCATGGCCGAGTTCGAACAGGTGATCGCGGACGCGCGCAAGGCGAAAGCGGGCAAGAGCAACTAAGCGCCGCACAGCAAGACAAAGGCGCCGTCGCGAATCGCGACGGCGCCCTGTCGATGGCTTGCTGAGCGCAAGCCGTTACTTCGACGAAATTCTCACCCAGTCCTTGTGTGCGCGGTCCACCAGCGCGTCCCAATCGGCCTTCGCGACGTCCCAGTTGACAATGGTGCGACTGGTTGCAGCGACCTCGCTGTTGGCAGACGTCTGCATCGAATCGTGAATGTAGACGCCAATGCCAAGCAGCAGCGCGCCCAGGATCATTCCGAACAAAACTCTCATAGCGAACCTCCGGTGACCGGCAATAACGTTTAGTGCCGGACAAGAGTTCCCGGTCAGTGCGGCGAGGATAAGGACGACCTGTTCACCCACCATTCAGCCACTGCAACAGCTCCGCGTTGATCTCGCGGGGATAGCAATGACTGAGATCGTCGATCTCGCGATAGGTGACGTTTGCGCCGGCGGCGGAGAGCGCCGACCGGGTCTGCCGTGCGACCTGGACCGGAAACATCCAGTCGAGCTTGCCGTGGGTGATGAAGATCGGCAGGCCCTGCATGCGCGCGGCATCCGCCATCTCCGCCATCAGCGGATGGAATGTTGCCGAGACCGGCGCGAGATGCGTGAAGGACGATGCGCGATCGAGCCCGCTGACATAGCAAAACGTGCCGCCGTCGCTCATGCCGGTCAGCAGCATTCGCGACGGATCGACATTCCATAGGTTGCGGACGGTTTCGAGGATGCGCGCAAGATTCGGCGTGTCGGTGTCCCCACCCATCAGCGCCCAGGTCGGACCCGTCGCGGTCGGCGCGATCAGGATCGCACCGATGCTGCGCGCGTCGCGCAGCCAGCTCCACAGGAAGCCGCGGCCATTGCCGCGGCCACCATGCAGCGCCATCACCAGCGGCCAGGACCGCTCGGGCGTGTAGTATTCCGGCACGTAGAGCGAGTAGCCGCCGCGGCTGCCGGGCTCGTTGTTACGATGGAAGATGCCGGTCTGCCCGGTAGGAGCTTCGGCGAGCTGGATCAACAGATCTTCGTTCTCGCGCATCGCGGCGTTGAGAAAGAAGCTGCTCACCGGAGGAAATTTTTGAGCGAGCGGATAGAGCGCTTCAAGCGCGCGCGGCGTGTGTCGCAGCGCGCGGAAGACCGCGACGATATCGCCATTGCCGGCTTGAACTGTCCGCAAGCCGCCCAACGCGGCGAGCGCTTCGTCACAGGCTCGATCGAGCAGGCTCCGCATGTCGGCAAAAGCCTGCGGCCATTCGCCAAGCGCAGAGCGCGCGGCCTGCAACGCCTTATCCGGCGTTCCGATCGCGGTCATGACGGAGTCGAAGGCCGGCGGGTGCAGGTGCCGCGCGACGAAGCCGAGCGCGTCCAACGAATCGAGCAGCGGCGGTAGCACGGCCACGATGTCGTCGACCACGGCCTCGCTCATGGCCCCGTGTTCCTGTCCTGCTTTGGCGCAGCCTCAATCAATGCAGCCTTGGTGCTTTCAACAGCTTCATGCGGTCGGTCGAGGTCACCGTCACGTCGAAGGTGACGCCTTCGTGGTGCACCGTCAGGGGCACATCGACGCCCGCAGTGCCGAGCGACCACAGTTTGCGATAGAAGCCCGTCTGGCTCGTCACCTTCTCGCCATCGACGGCCAGGATGACGTCGCCGGTCTTGAGCTCGGCGCGGGCCGCGGGTCCGTTCGAGGAGATGCCGATGATCACCACGCGGCGATCGATCTCGGTCGAAAACAGCCCGAGCCAGGGCCGCGCCGGCTTGTGGACGCGGCCGAATTTACGCAAATCGTCCAGGATCGGCGCGAGCAGGTCGATCGGCACGACCATGTTGACGTGCTCGGCCTTGTCGTCTCGCTCGCGTTCGAGCTGCAGCGAGCCGATCCCGATCAGCTCGCCGCGATCGTTGAACAGCCCCGTGCCGCCCCAGTTCGGATGGGCGGGGTAGGTGAAGATCGCTTCATCCAGCAGATATTCCCAGTAGCCGGCGAATTCCTGCTTGGCCACGATCTGGCTTGCGACCGATCGCGTGCGCCCGCCGGCGCCGCCGAGCACGACGCGGTCCCCGATCCCGGTCGCGGCCGACGATCCGAGCGGAACGGGCGCGAGGTCGAGCCTGCCGAGCGCCTGCACCAGGCCGAAGCCGGTGACCTGGTCGAAACCCAGCACATGGCCTTCCATCACGCGTCCGTCGCCAAGATGCAGCCATACCGCTTCCGCCTCGGTAATGAGGTAGCCGATGGTCAGCACGAGGCCGTCATCGATCACGATGCCATTGCCGGCGCGCTCCGTGCCGAGCGTCTCGGCGCTGAAAGCGTCCGACGGGATGATAGAATGCAGGCCGACGACGGAGGAGAGCACACGGTCGAGATCGAATCCGTAGTCTCCGGCACGCGGCTGATGTGCCGGCGGCACTCTCCATTCGGTCAGAGCGGGCATGGAGTTCTCTCCTTGCAAGTCTCTTGGCCTGGGCGTTCCAGCAGTTGCGGCAACGAGCAAGGCGCGAAGCACCGCCAATGTATGCCTCGCAGGGCTGTCTTGAAAGACCGTTGGAACAGACGGCCAACGCGAATTGATGAAATCGGTGTCACAACTTGCGTGCCGCTTCGGCCGCATGGCAGGTGTCCCGGCCGGTGCTAGGCGCGCTCGGGCGAAGCTGCTAACCCTTGGTGCTTCGTTTGACAAAGGGATCACGGACCGAAGCATGGACAACCGCAGCGATATCTGGCGTGGCATTGATACGATCAAGGCGCGTTTCATCGACTTGAGCGACAAGGTCTGGGGAACGCCGGAGGTGTGCTACACCGAGGCGCGCTCCGCCGCCGAGCATCTCGCCGAGCTGCGTCATCAGGGTTTCCGTATCACCGAGAATGTCGCAGGCATTCCGACTGCGCTGATGGGCGAGTGGGGCGAGGGCGGTCCGGTCATCGCCTTCCTCGGTGAATATGACGCGCTTCCGGGCCTCAGCCAGGAGGCGGGCGTCGCCGAGCATCGTCCGGTCGAGACCGGCGGCCATGGCCATGGCTGCGGTCACAATCTGCTCGGTTCGGCAGCGCTGCTCGCGGCGACCGCGGTGAAGGACTGGCTCGCCGAGAACAAGGTGCCCGGCCGTGTGCGCTATTATGGCTGTCCGGCGGAGGAAGGCGGCGCGGCCAAGGCCTTCATGGTGCGCTCCGGCGCGTTCGAGGACGCCGACATTGCCATCACCTGGCATCCCCACAGCTTCTGGGAAGTCGCGGTGACGCCGTCGCTTGCCAACACGCGCGCCGATTTCATCTTCACCGGTCGTACCTCGCATGCGGCGGCTTCGCCCCATCTCGGTCGTTCCGCGCTCGACGCGGTCGAATTGATGAATGTCGGTGTCAACTACATGCGCGAGCACATGCCGAGCGACGCGCGCGTGCACTACGCGCTGCTCGATACTGGCGGTATCGCGCCGAACGTGGTGCAGGCCCATGCCCGCGTGCGCTATTCCATCCGCGCCCGTGATCTTCCAGGGATGACCGAGCTCGTCGAGCGCGTGAGCAAGATCGCGCAGGGCGCAGCCCTGATGACCGAGACTAAGGTAGAGATGAAGATCATTTCCGCAGTCTCCAACATCCTGCCCAACGCGCCGCTGGAGCAGGCGCTGCACCGGGTGATGGAAGAGCTCGGACCGCCGCATTTCGACGATGCCGACAAGAATTTCGCCGGCCAGATTCGCGCGACGCTGAGCGACAAGGACATCGCGTCGGTCTATTACGCGATCGGCATGGAGCCGACGGAGCGGCCGCTCGCCGACTTCCTGGTGCCGCTCGATGCCAAGCGCAATCCGCTGGTCGGCTCGACCGACGTCGGTGACGTGAGCTGGGTGGTGCCGACCGTGCAAGTCCATGCACCGACGGTTGCAATCGGCACGCCGTTCCACACCTGGCAGGTGGTGGCGCAGGGCAAGACCCCGCATGCCCACAAGGCGATGGTGCAGGCCGCCAAGGCGATGGCCGGTCTCGGCATCAAGGCGCTGACGGAGCCGGAGCTGATCAAGGCTGCGAAAGCGGATCTGACGAAGCGGACTGCCAAGACACCTTACGTCTGTCCGCTGCCGGACCATATTGCACCACCGCTGGATATGTCCGTGGCGTAGAATTCGGTCTCGTTACTTCGTCTGATCTGCCGAATAAATTTTCCGCAGTGCAGCGTTGATTAACGGGCGTTTCGCCGCCGAATTGCCAAACGGTTGAGCGGCGGAACAGAGTTTTGCCCAAGAGACAGCCAGCAGACCGTTTGCATACACACGGTCGCAGTTGACGCGCGCCCCATTCGGTGTGCCATCTACCGCCAGCTAACCCGGCGGCCCTTTGCGGTTGCCTGCATCCATACCGGAACCAGACGGGGGACAACCATGCTGGACAAGAAACTGCGCGCAATGATCGACAAGGTGGCGGACGGCCGGATGGATCGCCGCGCCTTCGTCAAGCGCATGGCTGCTGTCGGCCTGACCGCCCCGCTGGCCAACCAGATCCTCGCGCTCGGCGGCGTCGCCATGGCCGAGGGGCCCTCGACCTACAAGCCTACCAAGCGTGGCGGCGGCGGCGCGCTGAAGCTGTTGTGGTGGCAGGGTCCGACCCTTCTCAACCCGCATTTCGCCACCGGCACCAAGGACCAGGACGGTTCGCGCCTGTTCTACGAGCCGCTGGCCTGCTGGGATCCCGACGGCAACATGAAGCTGGTGCTCGCGGCCGAGATCCCGTCGATCCAGAACGGCGGCCTCGCCGCCGACGGCAAGTCGGTGACCTGGAAGCTCAAGCCCGGCGTCAAATGGCATGACGGCAAGCCGTTCACCGCCGACGACGTCGTGTTCAACTGGGAATATGCGAAGGACCCCGCGACCGCAGCAACCAGCATTGCCGTCTATCGCGATATCACGGTGGAGAAGGTCGACGATCTTACGGTCCGTATCCTGTTTCCCAAGCCGACCCCCTTCTGGGCCGACGCCTTCGTCGGCGCTGCGGTCGGACCGATCATCCCCAAGCATTTGTTTGAGGCTTACAAGGGTGCGAAATCCCGCGAGGCGCCGAACAACCTCTCGCCGGTCGGTACCGGCCCGTACAAATTCATCGAGTTCAAGCCGGGCGATCTCGTTCGCGGCGAGCTCAATCCCGACTATCACATGCCGAATCGTCCCTATTTCGACACGCTCGAAATGAAGGGCGGCGGCGATGCGGTCTCGGCGGCCCGCGCGGTGATCCAGACTGGCGAGTATGATTTTGGCTACAACATCCAGGTCGAAGACGACGTGCTGCTGCGCCTAGAGAAGGGCGGCAAGGGCAAAGCGGTCTACGCGGTCGGCGGCGACACCGAGTTCATCGTGCTGAACTCCACCGATCCCAACATCGAGGTGGACGGTGAGCGCTCCTCGATGAAGACCAAGCATCCGCTGTTCTCCGATCCCGCGGTGCGCAAGGCGCTGACGATGCTGGTCGACCGCGAGGCAGTCAAGAAGGCGATCTACGGCCGCGCGGGACGGACCACGGCCAACTTCCTCAACGGTCCCGAAAAGTTCGTCTCCAAAAACAACACCTGGGAATTCAATATCGAGAAAGCGGCGAAGGTCCTTGATGACGCTGGCTGGAAGCCCGGTGCCGACGGCATTCGCGAGAAGGACGGCAAGAAGCTGAAGCTCCTCTACCAGACCTCGATCAACGGCCCGCGCCAGAAAACCCAGGCCATCGTCAAGCAGGCGTGCCAGAAGGCCGGCATCGACGTCGAGCTCAAGTCGGTCGTGGCCTCCGTGTTCTTCTCCTCGGATGTCGGCAATCCCGACACCTATCCGAAGTTCTACGCCGACATGGAGATGTTCCAGATCCCCATGAGCCAGCCGGATCCCGCGCAGCACATGCGCCGCTATACGTCTGACAACGTCGCGACCAAGGAGAACAAGTGGCAGGGACCGAATTTCTCGCGCTGGGCCAACAAGGACTACGACGCGATCATCGCGGCCGCGGAAGCCGAGATGGATCCGATCAAGCGCGCGGAGCTCTACATCAAGGCCAATGATCTCCTGATCAAGGAGGTCGTCTTCATCCCGGTGCAGCACCGCCTCAAGGTGGAAGCAGCCGCCAATAACCTGGTGTGTATCGTCAGCGGCTGGGCCAACGAGACCGACAATCTGTTCGACTGGTACCGGGAGGCATGATCACGGGACGTAGACGGGGTCTTTCCC
>NZ_JBANBA010000122.1:0-27594 GCF_059803475.1 Bradyrhizobium sp. UFLA05-89
GCATCATCCCAGCCTCTCGCGCGCGAGAGCAGCGCCGGCACCGAGCGCCATCAGCTTGGCTTCCGCGATCTCCCGCCGCATCGGCGCCATGCCGCAATTGGTGGTGGCGATTATGTTGCTCTTGGGCACGAATTTCGACACCGCGTCGATCACCTGCACGACGTCGTCGGCCGTCTCGACCGTGTCGCTGGCGACATCGATCACGCCGGCCTGCACGACTTTGTGCTTGAGCAGCGCGAGCAGATCGAGCGGCACCTTGGAATTGCGGCATTCGATCGCGACCTGCTGGATCGAGCTCGCATCGATCGCCGGGAAGATCTGCTCATACTGCCGCCATTGGCTGCCTAGCGTTTCCTTCCAGTCGGTATTGGCCTTGATGCCGTAGCCGTAGCAGATGTGCACGGCGGTGGTGCAAGTGAGGCCCTCGGCGGCGCGCTCCAGCGCCCTGATGCCCCAGTCGTTGACCTCGTCCATGTAGACGTTGAAGGCGGGCTCGTCGAACTGGATGAGATCGACGCCGTCGGCCTGCAACGCCTTGGCTTCCGCGTTCAGGAGATCGGCGAAAGCAAAAGCCATCTTCACCCGATCGCCGTAGTAGCGATCGGCAATGGTGTCGATGATGGTCATCGGGCCGGGCAGCGTAAATTTCAGCTTCTTTTTCGTGTGCGTTCGCGCGACACGTGCCTCAAAGGCGTGGATGCGATCCTTGAGCTGCAACGGTGCGACCACCTGCGGCACCATCGCCTTGTAGCGATCCTTTCGGATTCCCATCTCGACCTTGTGCGCGAAGTCGATGCCCTCGATCTTCTCGAGAAAGCCGTGCACGAAGTGCTGCCGCGCCTGCTCGCCCTCGGTGACGATGTCGATGCCGGCGTCTTCCTGCAGCTTCAGCCAGATCAGCGTCGCGTCGCGCTTGGCGCGCAGGAGCTCGTCACCCTCTGACTTCCAGGGCGCCCAGAGCACGTTCGGCTCGGCGAGCCATTCCGGTTTCGGCAAGGAGCCGGCGATGGTGGTCGGAAACAGCATGGCGCCCTCCGGATCTGATGTCATTGCGCACCTTCCTGCCATGTCTTAACGTCGAGGTACAGAACAACAAAAGTCGGCTCATATTCCGGCGGCCTCGACAGGGAACAAAATGCAGACAAAGGAAACCCCATGATCGAGTTCTTCTTCGACTGCTCCAGCCCTTGGACCTATCTCGCCTTCCACAACATCCAGCCGCTGGCAAGGGAGCTCGGCGTCGAGATCGCCTGGCGGCCGATCCTGGTCGGCGGCATCTTCAACAGCGTTAACCCCAGCGTCTATGCGCAGCGGGAAAAGCCGGTGCCGCTGAAGGCGCGCTACATGCTGAAGGACCTCAACGACTGGGCGCGCTTCGCGGGGCTCGCGATCAAGATGCCGCCGACGGTGTTTCCGGTGAACAGCGTGAAGGCAATGCGCGGCTGCATCTGGCTCGCCGCGGACATGGTGCCGTTCGCGACCGCGGTGTTCGAGACCTATTGGAGCGCGGACAAGGACATCTCGCAGGATGCCGTGCTCGCAGACATCTGCAACAGGCTCGGCGTCGATGCGCAGAAATTCTTCGCCGGCATTTCCGAGCAGGCGGTCAAGGACCAGCTCAAGGCCAATACGGAAGAGGTCGTCGCGCGCGGTGGCTTCGGCTCGCCGACCATCTTTCTCGACAAGACCGATATGTATTTCGGCAATGACCGGCTGCCTTTGATCCGCGAGGGGCTGCTTCGCCGCAAGGCGAGTGCGGCCTGATGGTGCGGGCTGTCGTCTGCCGCGAGCTGGGTCCGCCCGAAAGCTTGCGGCTCGAGACTTTCCCGTCGCGGCCGCTTGGGGAAAGTGAGGTGCGGGTTGCGATCCGCGCCGCTGGGCTCAACTTTCCGGATATTCTGATGGCGGCCGGCGAATATCAGCTCAAGCCCGAGCTGCCGTTCACGCCGGGCGTGGAGGCCGCGGGCGATGTGACCGAGGTCGGCGCTGCAGCGCGCGGCGTTGCCGTCGGCGACAAGGTCATCGTCAAGATGCGCTACGGCGCCTATGCCGACGAAGCCGTGGTCGCCAGCTCACAGCTTACGCCGATGCCGTCGACCTTCGACTATGCGGAAGCAGCGACCTTCCTCGCCGGCCACGGCACCGCCTATCACGCGCTGATCGACCGCGGCAAGGTCGAGCCGGGCGACGTCTTGCTCGTGCACGGCGCCGGCGGCGGTGTGGGGCTCGCTGCCGTCGAGCTGGGCAAGATGTTGGGCGCGACGGTGATTGCGTGCGCGTCATCGGACGAGAAGCTGGCAATTGCGAAGGAGAGGGGTGCCGATCATCTCGTGCTCTACGCGCGCGAGCCGTTTCGCGATGCCGTCAAGCGCATCACCGACGGCCGCGGCGCCGACGTCGTGTTCGATCCGGTCGGCGGCGAGGTGTTCGAGAACTCGATGCGTTGCATTGCCTGGGGCGCGCGGCTTCTGGTGATCGGCTTCACGGGCGGCATCGGCTCGGCGAAAACAAATCTGCTGCTGATCAAGGGCGCGAGCGTGCTGGGCGTGCGCGCCGGCGAAGCGGTACGCAAAAATCCGGCGCTGGGCGAGGTGCGTCTGAAGGCGCTGCTCGCATGGGCGGAGGAAGGTAAGCTGCGCCCCAAGGTCTCGCACCGTCTGCCGCTGGAGGATTATGCGAAGGCGATGCGATTGCTGATCGACCGCAAGGCGATCGGCCGCGTGGCGCTGGTGATGGATTGATGCTGCGTAGGGTGGGCAAAGGCGCTCTTGCGCCGTGCCCACCATCTCTCTCGACAATTGCGACAGAAGAGGTGGGCACGCTTCACTTTGCCCACCCTCCGATCTCGAACTACGATCTCGAACTACGATCACGGACGCATCGGGAAGCATCCGTTCTGCAGGAAGGCGATGGTCGCAGCGATCGCCTCCTCATTTCGCATCAGCCACGGATGCGAAGCGTGCACCACCATGTGGTCGGCCATGCCGTCGACCTCGGTGTTCGCGACCGAGACGCGTCCGTCATGTGGGCGCGGCAGCACGGCGCCAGCCACCGGATAGATCGAGCGATCGCCGGCGATAACGCCGAGGGGATAGTTGATTGGCGGCAGGAGCGCTGTCGTCGCGGCGTCGCGATGCGTACCCAGCTGCTGCCCGGCCGGACCGAAGAAGGCGCGGTATGGGAAAGAGCTCATCAGGCGATCGGCGACCTCGCTGCCGCCATTGGGGGTCCCCAGCATCACGACGCGTCCGAGATTTCTCGTCCGGTGCCGCGCGAGATAGACGCGCGCCAGAAGGCCGCCCATGGAGTGGCAGACGAAATGCACGGCGCCGCTCACTGAGCCGGCAAAGGATTCGATTGCCGGATGAATGTCGTCCGCGAGCTCTTGAAGCGCCTTGCGACGGCTGGCGTAGTCGAGGTTGAGCGTTGCATAGCCGGCGCGCTCGATCGCGATCGCCATCTTGTGAAACGAGCGCGCTGTCCGGCTGATCCCGTGCAGGAGGACGACGCCGTCTTGCGGCTTCGTCGGGCCCGGGCTCACTTGTACTCACGCTCCGTCCACCACGGAAAATAATCCGGCATGTCGCTCGACACCTTGTTCTTGAACCGCGCGGGGCGCTTCTCCAGGAACGACATCACGCCTTCCTTGACGTCGTCGGAGCGGCCGCGGGCATAGATGCCTCGGCTGTCGACCTTGTGCGCTTCCATGGGATCGTCGGCGCCCATCATGCGCCACATCATCTGACGGATCAGCGCGATTGACACCGGCGCGGTCTTGGCCGCGATCTCCTTTGCCAGTGAGCGCGCGGTCGGCAGGAGATCATCCGGTGGCACCACCTTGCTCACCAGCCGCCCGGCGAGCGCCTCCTGCGCCGGGAAGACGCGGCCGGTATAGCACCATTCCAGCGCCTGCGAGATGCCGACGAGGCGCGGCAGGAACCAGCTCGACGCCGCCTCAGGCACGATGCCGCGCTGGGAGAACACGAAGCCGAAGCGCGCCGCCTCCGAGGCAATGCGTATGTCCATCGCAAGCTGCATGGTGACGCCGATGCCGACCGCAGGGCCGTTCACGGCGGCGATCACGGGTTTGAGGCTCTTGAAGATGCGCAGCGTCACCTGGCCGCCGCCATCGCGCACCTGCGGATCGCTGTAGTCGACCTGGCCGCTCGCAAGCCGCTTCACCGGTCCGCGCCGCGCGTCGCGGTCAAAGGTGTCGGCGCCCGAGGAGAGATCGGCACCGGCGCAGAAGGCACGGCCTTCGCCGGTGACGATGATGGCGCGGATACCGTCGTCCTTGTCGGCAGCGTCGAACGCTTCGATCAGCTCCGCCTGCATCTTGGCATTGAAGGCGTTGAGCTTCTCCGGCCGGTTCAGCGTGATGGTGAGGATCTCGTCGGCGACCTCGTATTTGATCGTCTCATACGCCATGGTGGTTTCCTCTCTTGATGTTCTTGAAGCAATTCTGTCATTGCCGGGCTTGGCCCGGCAATCCATCTTTTTTGAAGAGGATGGATGCGCGGGTCGAGCCCGCACATGGCGACTTGCGGTTTGTCGCTAATGCGCCGGCGGCGACGGCCAAGGCCTCTGAGCCCCGCGCAAACCTTCGAACGCCTTGGCCAGGCCGAGCACGCCGAGGTCGTCGAAGCGGCGGCCGATGATCTGCACACCGATCGGAAAGCCCTTGGCGTCGAAGCCGCCGTTGATCGATATCGCCGGGTTCTCCGACATATTCCATGGCACGGTATAGCAGATGTGCTCGAACGGCTTCATCGGATCGTCGGTGGGCGAGGCCAGTTCCGCCGGGAAGTTGACGTTCGGCGCCGTCGGCGAGATCACATAATCGAGCTCGCAGAATAGCTTTGCCGCGGCGGCGCGGATTGCCATGGTCTGGTTGAATCCGCGGATCACCTCGACGCCGGAGAGTCTTGCGCCGGACTCGCCCCATTTGAAGATGTAGGGCAGCACCTTGGCTTGCTCGGCAGGTGCGAGCTTCGAAAGATCGTCCCACATCCGCGCGCGCCAGAACTTGTCGAGGCCATCGAGCATCTCGCGCGTCAAAATCCCGTCGACCTCGGTGACGACGGCGCCGGCGGACTCGAACGCTTTGGCGGCTTTCACCGCGACGTCACGCACCGACTTCTCCAGCGGCAGGCCAACGCCGAGATCGAGCATCAGGCCGATGCGCAACTTGCGCGGTGACTTCTCCAGCGTCTTCCAGTTGATGGTGTCGGCCGGCAGGCTCATGCCATCGCGACGGTCGGGCTTTGCGATCACGCTCATCATCAGCGCGCAGTCGTCAACCGTGCGGGTCATGGGACCCGCGACACGGCCGACATAGGGTGGATCGATCGGCACCCGGCCAAAGCTCGGCTTCAATCCGACGAGACCGCACCAGCCCGCCGGCAGCCGCACCGAGCCGCCGATGTCGGTGCCGAGATGCAGGGGGCCGTAACCGGCCGCAGCAGCGGCGCCAGCACCCGCGCTCGAGCCGCCTGGATTTTTCGAGAGGTCCCAGGGGTTGCGCGCCAGCGCATGGAAGCTGGAAAGACCCGACGACAGCATGCCGTAATCGGGCATGGTGGTCTTGGCGAAGATGATCGCGCCGGCCTCGCGCAGGCGCGCGGCCGGCGGGGCGTCTTTCGCCGCCGGCACGAGCTTCACGCTCGCGGCGCCCAGCGGCACGGGTACGCCCTTGGTCGCGATGTTGTCCTTCACCGACACCGGCACGCCGTCGAGCGGACCGGACGGCTCGCCGCCGGACCAGCGCGCGGTCGAGGCCTTTGCAGCCTCGCGTGCGCCGTCGGGGTCGTAAGCATAGAGCGACTTGAGATGCGGCTCCCACGCTGCGACATGCGCGATCACGTCCTCCAGCACCTCGCTCGGCGAGAACTGCCTGGACTTGTAGCCCACGATCATATCGACCGCGGACAGATCGTGCAGCGAGGTGACCTTCTCGTCGGCGCGCGGCTTATGCATGGCCACCGACCGGCATGCGGGACTCGATGATGCGGGCGAACATGCTGGCGCCGATCGGCAAAATCTTGTCGTCGAGCACGTAGCCGGGATTGTGCACCGGCACCGAGCCGTCATGCCCGACCCAGAAATAGGCGCCGGGAATGGTCTGCAGCATGTCGGCAAAATCCTCGCTGCCCATCTTCGGCTGGGTGCGGGTGATCACCCTGGCGGGATCGACGACGGTGCGCGCGACCTCTTCGACCACCTTGGACTGCTCGACCTGGTTGACCAGCACGCCAAAGGCGTCGCGGATGTCGGCCTCGATCTCGACCTGGAAGGCGCTGGCGACGCCGGCGCAGATCGTGCGCATGCGCTCGCGGATCAGCGCGCGCACTTCATCGGAGAAGGCGCGCACGGTGCCGCAGAGATGCGCTTCGCCGGGAATGACGTTGTAGGCGGAGCCCGCATGAATCTGGGTGATCGACACGACGGCGGCCTGGAGCGGCTCGACGTTGCGGCTGACGATGGTCTGAACGGCCTGCGCCAGCGTGGTTGCGATCACCACGGCGTCCTTGGAACGCTCCGGCATCGCGCCATGCGCGCCATAGCCATTGATGCGCAGGTCGAAGAAATCGGCGCCGGCCATTGCGGGTCCCGGCAGGATCGCGATCTCGCCGAGATTGAGGTCGGGTGCGTTGTGCAGGCCGTAGAGCTCGTCGCAGGGAAATTTTTCGAACAATCCGTCCTTGATCATGGCGCGGGCGCCGCCGAGACCTTCCTCGGCCGGCTGGAAGATCAGGTGCACGGTGCCGTCGAAATTCCGCGTCTCGGCGAGGTAGCGCGCGGTGCCGAGCAGCATGGTGGTGTGGCCGTCATGGCCGCAGCCGTGGAAGCGGCCGGGAATGGTGGAGCGCCATTTCAGGTTGGTGTTCTCCTCCATCGGCAGCGCGTCCATGTCGGCGCGAAGCCCGATGCGCTTTCCGCTCGCACCCTTGCCCTTGATGACGCCGACCACGCCGGTGCCGCCGAGCCCGCGATGCACCTCGATGCCCCAGCTCTTCAGCTTGTCGGCGACGATGCCGGAGGTGCGGACCTCCTCGAAGCCGATCTCGGGATGGGCATGCAGGTCGCGGCGGATGGCGGTAAGTTCGTCGGCATAGCCGTCGATGCGGTCGATGGTGGGCATCTTGTCCTTGATTCCTTAGCCTGATGGAGGATCGAAAGCGGGGCCGTTCGGCTTGATGCGGATACGCGCGACGTTAACCGCCTTTGCGGCAAGAGCAAGCAAGGCAGACAATCGTGCCGCGCATGGCGTCAAGCCGTTTTGGGAATGGTGCGGATGCGGTGGGTGTTGTGAGTGGAGTCATCGCAACAACCTGGGTGTGTCGTCCCGGCGAAGGCCGGGACCCATAACCCCAGGGAGAAGTTTGACGAAGATCAGGAGTTTGGGACGCGCATCATGCGCGATCGATAGATTCCGCGGTATGGGTCCCGGCCTTCGCCGGGACGACGATAGGGGAGCAGAGTGCCTCCAAACTCCCGCCAACGCGCGCGGAGAAACCTACGCGCTCGCCACCGCGCTTTCCACCGGCCGGAAATTGGCAAAGTCCCAGCCGCGGCCCGGCGCCGCATCGAGCAGGGACTTGGTGTAGGCTTCCTTCGGATGCGTCAGCACCTCGGCCGCCGGTCCCTGTTCGACGACACGGCCGTGCTGCATCACGACGACTTCGTCGCAGATCTGCGCTGCGACACGCAAGTCGTGGGTGATGAACAGGATCGCGATACCGAGCCGCTTCTGGATCTCGTCCAGAAGTTCCAGCACCTGCGCCTGCACGGAGACGTCGAGCGCGGAGACCGCTTCATCCGCGACCAATACGTCGGGATCGAGCGCGAGCGCGCGCGCAATGGCGATGCGCTGGCGCTGGCCGCCCGAGAACTGGTGCGGATAGCGCGCGACCGCATCGGCCGGCAGGCCGACCAGTTCCAGAAGCTCGCGTGCGCGCTTCAGCGCATCGGCGCGCGAGACGCCGTAGTTGATCGGGCCTTCCGCAATGCTCTCGCCCACGCTGACGCGCGGGTTGAGCGAGCGGTAGGGATCCTGGAACACGATCTGGATTTTCTGGCGATGCGGCTGGAGCAACCGCCGCGACAGGTCGGAAATTTCGCGGCCCGCGAGGCGCACGCCGCCCGAGGTCGGATCGATCAGGCGGACGATGCAACGCGCCACCGTCGACTTGCCCGAGCCGCTTTCGCCGACGATGCCGAGCGTGCGGCCTTTGCGCAAGGTGAGGGTGACCTTGTCGGCGGCGACCACCTCGCGGCCTTTGCCGAAGAAGGTGCGCTCGCGATAGACCTTGCCGAGGTCGTTGGCCTCCAGCACGACCGGTTCCTTGGTTTCAGGTCGCGCTGCGCGCGGCACGAGGCTCGGCACCGAGGCGAGCAGGTTGCGGGTGTATTCCATCGAGGGATTGCGCAGCACGGAATCGAGTGTTCCGGTTTCGACCAGGCGGCCCTGCCGCATCACCGCGACGCGGTCGGCTATCTCGGCCACCACGCCCATGTCGTGGGTGATGAACAGCACGGCGGTGCCGTGATCGCGCTGCAGGTCGCGGATCAGGGTGAGGATCTGTTTCTGCGTTGTGACGTCGAGCGCGGTGGTCGGCTCGTCGGCGATGAGCAGTTTCGGCTCCAGCACGAGCGCCATCGCGATCATGATGCGCTGGCGCTGGCCGCCGGAGAGGCGGTGCGGGTAGGAGGCGAAGATGCGCTCGACCTGCGGCAGCCGCACCTGTTCCATCATCTCGAGGATGCGCTTGCGCCGAGCCTTGGCGTCGAGCTCGGTGTGGGCGCGCAGGACCTCGTCGATTTGGCGGCCGACCGGAACGACCGGATTGAGTGCGGTCATCGGCTCCTGGAAGATCATGGCCATCTGCGTGGCGCGCAACTGCCGCAGGCGGCGGTCGGTCGCGGTGAGGAGTTCCTCGCCGACGAGCTTGACGCTGCCGCCGGTGGGCGTCAGCGAGCCCTTCTGCAACAGGCCCATCACGGTGAGCGATGTCACCGACTTGCCGGAGCCGCTCTCGCCGACGAGGCACAGCGTCTCGCGCTCGCGCACCTGGATGGAGATGCCGTCGATGATCTTCGGCCCGCTCGGCGTCTTGCCGATGGAGACGGTGAGGTTGTTGATGTCGAGGACGGTGTTGGTCATCCAATTACTCCGTCGTCATTGCAAGGAGCCACCCGGTCCCGCTTTCGGCGGGCCGGATGACAGGCTCCGCGACGAAGCAATCCAGAATCTTTCCGCGGGGACAGTCTGGATTGCTTCGCCGGCAATGACGGAAAGGGGCGGTGCCGGTGGGGACAATCACTTGCCCTCCCGCTGCTTCATGCGGGGGTCGAGTGCGTCGCGGGCGGCGTCGCCGATCAGATTGATGCTGAGGATCGCGAGCGAGAGGAGGAGGCCCGGCCAGAAGATCAGCGACGGCTTGATCTGGAAGTACTGACGTCCCTCGGCCATGATGTTGCCCCAGGTCGGCGTCTCCGGCGAGATGCCGGCGCCGAGGAAGGAGAGGATGGCTTCTGTGAGGATCGCGGATGCGCAGACATAGGTGCCTTGCACGATCAGCGGCGCGATCGTGTTCGGCATTAGGTGGCGCCACATGATCTTCGGCAGGGAAGAGCCGACCGAGATCGCCGCTTCCACATAAGGCTCTTCGCGCGCGGACAGGACGACGGAGCGCACCAGGCGCGCCACGCGCGGAATCTCGGGAATGGTGATCGCGACCAGCACGGTCCAGATGCTGGCGCCCGACAGCGAAACGACGGCGATCGCGAGCAGGATGCTCGGCATCGCCATCAAGCCGTCCATGACGCGCATCATGATGGAATCGACCAGCTTGAAGAAGCCGGCGACGAGGCCGATCGCCAGCCCGATGGCGATCGAGAGGATCGCCGAGCCGATCCCGATCAGCAGCGAGACGCGGCCGCCATAGATCACGCGCGACAACAGATCGCGGCCGAAGGCGTCGGTGCCGAGCAGGAATTGCGCTGAGGCCGGCTTCAGGCGCTGCGAGGGCGCGAGCAGGACCGGATCATGCGGCGCGATCAGCGGCGCAAGGATCGAGATCAGCGCGATCAGCGCGAGGCAGATCGTCGCGGCCGCGATGATCGGCGTCGACGTAAGGAATCCGAACCGCGGCCGTAGCGGCGAGGTGATGGGGATGGACGATTGGGGAAGAGTATCAACCGACATGCTGGAGCCTCAATACCTGATCCGCGGATCAAGGAGGGTGTAGGCGACGTCGATCAGAAGATTGACGACGACATAGATCAGCGACGTCAGCAGGATCATCGCCTGGATCACCGGATAGTCGCGCGCCAGCACCGCGTCGACAGTAAGACGGCCGATGCCGGGAATGTTGAACACGCTTTCGGTGACGACGACGCCGGAGATCAGAAGGGCAAAGCCGGTGCCGATCACGGTGATCACGGGAACGGCGGCATTGCGCAGCGCATGCCGCATCATGACCGCGACCTCGCTGATGCCCTTGGCGCGCGCGGTGCGCACATAGTCTTCGCCGAGCACGTCGAGCATCGCCGCCCGCGTCATGCGCGCGATCAGGGCGATATAGATGAAGGACAGCGCGCAGGTCGGAAGGATGATGCGCTCGAAGAACGGGCCGAAGCCGGCCGTGATGCTCTTGAAGCCCTGCACCGGCACCCAGCGCAGGTCGATGGCGAAAATCTCGATCAGGACATAGCCGACCACGAACACGGGCACGGAGAAGCCGAGCACGGAGAGGCCCATCACGAAGCGGTCGATCCAGGTGCCATGCTTCCACGCCGCGATCACGCCGAGCGGAACGGCGACGACGACCGCAAGGATGATGGTGGAGAGCGCGATCGAGATCGACGGCTCGACGCGCTGGCCGATCATCTTCAGCACCGGCAGGTTGGAGATCAGCGACGTCCCGAGATCGCCGTGCAGGAGCTTGTTGATCCAGGTGATGAACTGCACGATGAGGGGCTCGTTGAGGCCGAGCGAGGCGCGGATGCGCTCGAGCCGTTCGGGCGTCGCGTTGTCGCCGGCGAGGATCGCAGCCGGATCGCCCGGAGTGAGCCGGAGCAGGAGGAAGACGAAAAGCGCGACCACGCCCATCACGGGGACGGCGGCGAGGATTCTGCGAACGAGATATCCGAGCAAGTTGGATCCGTCAGATTTAGAGTCAAACCGGCGAGGCGTCCTACGGCAGGTTGCCACCAAGCTGACGTTTCAGCAATTCCCATGCCATCGAGGCCGTCGTTTTTGCGGTGCAGCCAACGTGCTTTGCGCGCGGTTCTAATTGTCAATCTAGCCGTCATGCCCGGGCATCCAGGCCTTCTTCGTCGGGTGGGCAAAACCACCGGGTCGCGCGAACGCGCGCCCGATGATAGGCTCCGCGTGCCCACCACTTCTATCGCAATCTTGGAGAGTTCTATCGCAATCTTGGAGAGAGATGGTGGGGACGGCGCGCGAAGAGCGCGCCTTTGCCGACCCTACGAAGCCCTATTCCAGCGTCGCCAACAGCCCGGCCATCAATCGGCCGCGTTCGGCGAGGCTGTCGACCTCGATGTGCTCGTCGAGCGTGTGGGCATCGGCGCCGCGCACGCCCAGGCCGTCGAGGGTCGGGATACCCATCGCGCCGGTAAAGTTGCCGTCGGAACCGCCGCCGGCGCTGGCATGCGGCAGCTTGGCGCCGAGCTCGCGGGCAATCCCGCGCGCTTTCTCGTACAGCGCCATCGTGCCGGCATCGGGTTCCCAGACCGGACGTGTGACCCCGCGCGTCACCTTGAAGCCGACATCATTGGTTGTGCCGGACAGCGCCAGCATCTTCTCGACGCCGCGGTCGAGATCGGCCTGGCGCTTGGCCATGGAGAGCGCCTCGCCGATACAGGTAGTGGCAACGCAATTGACCCACTGCCCGCCATGCACGATGCCGACCGAGAAGGTGCAATCCTCCGTGGTCATCGCGTCGATCGCGAGAATCTGCCTGGCCATTTCCCGTATCGCGGAACGTCCCGCGGAGAGCGTCGCGCCGGCGTGGCTCGGCCGCCCGGTTGCCTCGAGATTGAAGCGCGCGATCGCGTAGCGCCCGGTGACGACGCCGTTGTCGGGCCGGCCCGGCTCGGGCACCAGCACGTATTTGTTGCGCGCAGCCTCGGCCTCGATGATGTCGCGTGTCGATGGCGTGCCGACTTCCTCGTCGGGCGTGAACAGCACCGTAATCGGCAGCGGCGTTACGAAGGAGGCGCGGGCCAATTGCCTGATGGCCTCGAGCGAGAGGTAGTTACCTCCCTTCATGTCGAAGATGCCTGGGCCGTAGCACTTGTTGCCTTCTCGCCGCCATCTCAGCTTCTCGATGGTGCCGACGGGGTGCACGGTGTCCATGTGACCGGCGATCAGGATGCCCGGCTCGCCTTGCTTCGGATGCGGAAAGCGTGCGCGCACGACGCCGCCAAAGCCTTGTCGGCCGGCGATGTGCTCGATCGTCGCACCCATGATCGCCATGTCGCGCGCGGCGAGGTCGAGCATGCGGTTCACGGCAACCGCGTTCCAGGTCGGACTTTCGCATTCGACCCATGCGTGCAGACCTTGCAGCATGACTTCAGAATCAAACGGGAGATTGGTTGGATTCATGGGCGGCCTCTTCAGGCTTCGCACGCGCGGAACACGCGTTGCATAGCAGTCGGGAAACGATCGGCGGGATTGGTTGTAGAGCGAAACATGCAAACATGGAGCCCGTGCGCGCGCCTGCATGGGCATGCAGCGAAAGCGGATTGACGCTTTCGATGCGCTCTGCAACTCTCGAAAAGGTAAAGGCATTGCATGATGTGGGCGCCTAACGAACGATCCGAATGCTCAACCAATAACCTGCCTTTGACCAGTTTCACGTCAGGAGAAACGTCGATGTTCCACTTCTTGCGCCGGGGACGCAGCGCGATCGTCTCCAAGCTCGTGCTGTCGGCCGTCGCGCTCACCGCACTGGGCTCGCCGGTCCTTGCCGCAGGCAAGACCATCACGGCGGTGATGCACTCGGACCTCAGGATCATCGATCCGATCTTCACCACGGCCTACATCACGCGCGACCATGGCTACATGGTTTACGACACGTTGATCGCGACCGATTCGAATTTCAAGATCCAGCCGCAGATGGCGGACTGGAAAATCTCCGACGACAAGCTCACCTACACCTTCACGCTGCGCGACGGGTTGGAGTGGCATGACGGCACGCCGGTGACGGCTGAAGACTGTGTCGCCTCGCTGCAGCGCTGGGCCAAGGTCGACGGCATGGGCCAGAAGTTGATGGACTTCACCGCCAGCCTGGAGGCGACTGACGCCAAGACCATCACGTTGAAGCTGAAGGAGCCCTACGGCCTCGTGCTCGACTCCATCGGCAAGCCGTCCTCGCGCGTCGCCTTCATGATGCCAAAGCGCCTCGCCGAGACGCCGCCGGACAAGCAGATCCCCGAGCAGATCGGCTCCGGCCCCTTCAAGTTCGTGCAGGCCGAATTCCAGCCAGGCGTGAAGGCGGTCTACGAGAAGAACAAGGACTATGTGCCGCGCAAGGAGCCGTCGAGCTGGACCGCCGGCGGCAAGGTGGTGAAGGTCGATCGTGTCGAGTGGGTCACGATGCCGGACTCGCAGACCGCGGTGAACGCGCTGCAATCGGGCGACATCGATTTCATGGAGAATCTGCCGTACGACATGCTGCCGTTGCTGGAGGCGAACAAGGAGCTCACGATCGAGGTCTCGAACAAGTTCGGTTTCCAGACGCTCGGACGGATGAACTTCCTTTATCCGCCGTTCGACAACGTGAAACTGCGTCGCGCTGCCTTGCTGGCGATGAACCAGAAGGATGTGCTCGACGCGCTCGTCGGCAACCCCAAATATCAGAAGGTCTGCGGTGCCTTCTTCGTGTGCGACACGCCGCTCGCGACCGACGTCGGCGCCGAGAGCCTGATCAAGGGCAATGGCATGGCGGAAGCCAAGAAGCTGCTCGCCGAGTCCGGCTATGACGGCACGCCGGTCGTGATCATGGGGCCCGGCGACGTCACCACGCTGAAGGCGCAGCCGATCGTGGCCGCGCAGTTGCTGCGTGAAGCCGGTTTCAAGGTCGACTTTCAGGCGACCGACTGGCAGACCGTGGTGAGCCGTCGCGCCAGCCAGAAGCCGCCGAAGGAGGGCGGCTGGAACATGTTCTTCACCAACTGGGTCGCCGCGGACGTCTCCAACCCGATCGCCAATCTCTCGATCGGCGGCCAGGGCAAGAAGGGCGGCTGGTTCGGCTGGGCGGAAGACGCCAAGATCGAACAGCTCAAGGATGCCTTCGTGCATGCGAGCTCGCTCGACGAGCAGAAGAAGATCGCCGCCGAGATCCAGAAGGAAGCCTACGAGCAGGTGATCTACATCCCGCTCGGCCAGTATTTGCTGCCGAGCGGCTGGCGCAAGTCGCTCACCGGCGTGCTCGACGGCCCGGCGACGCCGGTGTGGTGGAACGTGGACAAGTCCGAGTAGGCGGCACGCCGCTCTCCAAGCGGACGAAGTTGACGATGGCCGGGGCAGTCGCCCCGGCCATTTTCGTATCGCGGCTTGCCGGAATCCGGCAACTCCTGCACCAAGTGTCGCGTGCCGTTCACCAATTAAGGCTCTTCCAAATTCCGATTGTTGCCATTCGTTTCGAGGGCTGAAATAGATGGCGCCGCTCTTCCCGCCTCTTTCCCTCCGTCGATTTGAATGACGTGCCGATAGATTTTGCATTCCAGTCGATGGCCGAACGCTCGGACCGCGCGCCTGCGCGCTGGCGCCGTCCATTCCTGCGCTGGCTCGAAGGCGTGGAGGCTGGCTGGGCCGTGCCGCTGCTGCTCACGGCCTTCACCGCAGTCTGGACGCTCTATCTCGTGATCGCCTATCTCGGCGCCGGCCTGCATCCGGACACGCTTGAGGCCTGGACGCTGGGGCGGCATTTTGCCTGGGGTTATCCCAAGCATCCGCCGCTGATGGGGTGGGTGGCGGCCGCCTGGACCGCGATCTTCCCGTTGAGCGACTGGTCGATGCAGCTGATGGCGATCGCCAACGCCGCGCTGGCGCTATGGTTCGTCGACCTGATCTCGCGTCGCTTCGTGAGCGGGCACAAACGCCTGCTGGTCCTGCTGCTGTTGATGCTCACGCCGGCCTATCAATTCCACGCCCAGCGCTTCAATGCCAACAGCGTGTTGCTGGCGACCTGGCCGCTCGCGACCTTCTGCTTCCTGCGCGCTTTCGAGACGCGCGCGCCAGGCTGGGCCATTGCCGTGGGTCTTGCGACGACGCTGGCGATGGTGGGGAAATACTATTCGGTGTTCCTGGTCGCGAGCTTTGTGCTTGCGGCAGCGATGCATCCGGCGCGTCGGGCCTATTTTACCTCGGCCTCGCCCTGGATCTCCACCGTCACCGGGCTCCTGGCCTTGTCGCCGCATCTCCACTGGCTCGCGACCACGGGTGCCCCGACCTTCTCCTACGCCTTGGCGCATGCCAATGCCGGCCTCCTCACGGCATTGGGCGAGGTGAAGTCGTTTGCGCTCGGGCTCGTCGCGGCGATGGGTGCGGCGGCCGTCACCTGGGTGATGATTGCAGGCAACCGGCTGAAACGCCTGCCGGCCGACTTCGTCGCGATGGATCCCGGATTGAAGCTGCTGTGCTACGTCGCGCTCGGCACGTTGCTCTTGCCGATGTTGACCTCGCTCGCCATGGGCACGGACCTGCCGTCGCTGTGGGCATTGCAGGGCCTGTTCTTGTTCGTCGTGCCGATCGTGTGCGGCACGCGCTATCCAATCGAGCGCTTCTATGCCGTCAATGCCGCGGTGCTGGTTGCAGGCGTCAGCGTCGTCGCACTCGTGGTCGCAGCTCCCATTCATGCCGTCTACCGCAACGCGCACGGCTACGAAGAGGGCAGGGAGTTTTATCACGAGGCGGCGGCCGAGCTCACGCGGCAGTGGCGCGATCTCACTGGCGTGCCACTCTCCGCCGTCAGCGGCGACGATGCGCTGGCCTTTGCCACCGCATTCTACAGCCCCGATCATCCGCATTATGCGCGGCCGTTCGCCTATCAATACACCTGGGGCTTGCCGCGCAGGACCACGCTGGAGCGCGGCTGGGCGGCGCTGTGCTTCCACGACCAGCCCGATTGCCTCGGCTGGATGGAGCAAACCTCGGCGCGGGCCGGGGATTTCGTCAGACGCGAATTCAGCCTTCAGGCGGAGTTGCTCGGCCGGGCCGGCGTGACGCGCAAGCTCGTCGTGCTGCTCGTGCCGCCGCATGATGACGATCACAAGCCGCCCGTGAGCAACGCGGATGATTTCAGTGCGAGCAAGCGCGCGCCACGGTAAGCACGATCCGGACCCGAAGGGCGCTCCATCAACAATGGCTGTCGCGCAATTGCTCGAGCCCTTCGCTTGCGAAGGGCAGGGTGGTCTCTTGCCGTTCCGAGTGCTCCTGCTTGAGCTCCTCGGCGTCCTGCGTTTGTTGGTCCTTACGCTCGGGTTCCATTCGTAACTCCATTGCTGCAGGACAACATGGAGGAGTGAGCGAAGTTCCTGCGCGAGCTAAGCGCCCGCGCGATGATGCGGCTGGAACAGCCGGCCCTTCTCCACCACGGCGACGACGGCGAGCGCAGCCAGCGTGCACAGGAAGAAGCCGGCCGAGAACGGCAGCAACGTTCCGTCAAAGCTCTGGCCGATCGTCATGCCGACGACGATGCCGAACAGCGTCGTGATCGAGCCGTAGAGTGAGGACGCGGTGCCGGCAATGTGACCCTGCGGCTCCATGGCGAGCGCGGTGAAGTTGGCGATCATCATGCCGAACGAGAACATCATCAGGGCCGAGAGCACCATGAACAGCCACAGCGGCAGCATGTGCAGGCTCGCGGTGAGCAGCATGAGGCCGGCGACGAGCGCGTAGCCGACGAGCGCTCCGTGCGAGATCACGCGCATGCCGAGACGGCCCACCAGCCGCGCATTGGCAAAGCCCGCGATGGCGGTGCCGGCCGCGATCGCCGCGAAGGCGAGCGGAAAATAATGGCCGAGATGGTAGATTCCGGTGAACACCTGCTGCGCGCAGAACACGAAGGCGAACAACGAGCCGATGACGAAGCCCGCGGCGACCGCGTAGCCAAGCGTTTGCCGGTTGGTCAGGGTCTGACGGAAGGCCTCGAGCACCTCACGCGGCGCCAGGGACTTGCGCTCGCTCTCGGGCAGGGTCTCCGGCAGTCGCAGCACGGTCCAGCCGAGCGCGAGCAGGCCGTAGGCCATCAGCACGATGAAGATGCCGCGCCAATGCGTCACCAGCAGCACTGCTTGTCCAAAGGACGGCGCGATCACGGGTACGGCGATGAACACCATCATCGCGAGCGACATCACGCTCGCCATGCGCCGGCCGACATAACAGTCGCGCACGATCGAGGTCGCAATCACCCGCGTCGCCGACGTGCCGAGCCCTTGCAGCGCGCGGGCCAGCAGCAGGGTCTCGAACGAGGGCGCCGCGACCGCGAGCACGCTCGCGATCGCGTAGACCGTCATGCCGCCGAGCAGTACCGGCCGCCGACCGAACCGGTCCGACAGCGGCCCCATGACGAACTGCCCCGCGCCGAACCCGATCAGGAACGTCGACAGCACGAGCTGGAGATGATTGGCGACGGGAATGTGAAATGCCGCCCCGATGTTCGGCAGCGCCGGCAGCATCATGTCCATCGCAAGCGGATTCAGCGCCATGATGGCGGCGATCACGATGACGAATTCCGGAAATCCCATCGGGCGGTGTCCCGAGGACACCCAACTGTCGGCATTGACGTCGGACACGTAGCTACCTCTGCATTCGCAGACGCCTGTGTAGCGGGAATGTTGCGGCGCACAAGCCGCGTTTTGGGATGGCTGTTAGGCGCAACGGGAGACACAAACCGGTGAGTCCAGCATGGGTCGAGACCTATGCTCGAGATTGACCCAAAAGCACCGCCACCATCCGGCTTACGAACGGCGCCATTGATCGTGCATTGGCGGATCATGCATTGGCGGGCCAGCGGAAGCCGGTGCGGTCGAGACGAATTGGCGCCGAGTATCACGGCGGTTAGGGCGAACGGGGCAAGCTTTATTCGGTCTTCGACAGCGACAGATGCGAACGGACATCATGCGCTGCGTGTGAAGCAATTCACACATTTGCCATCACGGCTATTGCCTTAACGGTATTGGCGTGTGATGCGCGGGAGTGTGTCGGTTGTGAAGACGTCAATCGACAACCTGCGGCAATTCCAGTCTTTCACCAGCAAAACACCGCAAATGTCCGTGCGCGCTCACGTGGTGAATAAAATCGACACGCGACGCGCACCGCGTTGAACCGGGCGGATGGCCAAAAGACCAATTTGCAACTGGAGGTGATGCGCCGCCAGCCGCTACGCAATGGATTTATGGGGGCGTGGCGCGACGATAACGCGAATTGATTCAAAACAGCCATTTTTGAAGGAGCGTTGAAATGTCGGACATGAAAAGCGATCAATTGCAGGGCGGACATGGCGGGCAGGGTTCCGATGCCGCGAGCTTCATGCGCCTGTTGAAGCGCGAGACTTATCAATCGTTGGAGCTCTCTGATCCCGACACGATCGTGAGCATCATCGCCAAGGCGATCGACCAGGGCCTCGACGATCCCTCCGATACGCCGGACGATGAGGAAAATCCCTTTGTGCCCGCGGCCTACACCTATCTCGGCCAGTTCATCGACCATGACCTGACCTTCGACACGCGCTCGACGCTCGCAACGCTCCCGCCGGGCCTGTCGAGCTTCCCCAATGACGTGCGCACGCCGCGGCTCGACATGGATTGCCTCTACGGCCTCGGGCCGTCGGCATCGCCCTTCATGTATGACGAGGACGGGCGGCTCGCGACCAACATGGACCGGCCCTACGACCTGCCGCGTTCGACGATCTACTACAAGCCCGACGATGCCGGCAGCCATCGCGCCATCATCGGCGATCCCCGCAATGACGAAAACTCCATCGTTTGCCAGCTTCAGCTCGCCTTCATTCACTTCCACAATGCGATGATCGCGTTCTTCAAGTCGCAGGGCCTGACCGGACAAACGCTGTTCCAGACGGCACAGCAGGAGGTCCGCTTCACCTACCAGACGATCATCGTCACCGACTTCCTCAAGCGCATCGTGCAGAAGCCGGTCTATGACAGCTTCGTCCAGGACCGGGCGAGCAAGGGCGATGCGGCCTACAAGCTCTACAAGAAGGGCGATCGCACGGCGCTGCCGCTGGAATTCACCGGAGCTGCCTATCGCTACGGCCATTCGGCGATCCGCAATGCCTACCGGCTCAACGAGAATTTCCAGCGCCGCATCTTCGACGGCGCCGACAATGCGGCCGAGAGCCTCGTCGGGTTCGGGGATTTGCCGCAGAGCCATCGCATCGACTGGTCGCTGTTCGTGACAGATCAGCTCGCGCCGGGCACCAAGGGCGACAACCCCTCGCAGGTTGGCGGCGTGGACGTGGGGCCCGACAAGCACCGGCTGCAATACAGCTACAAGATCGACACCAGCCTCGTGAATCCGCTCCTGGTGCTGCCGCCGCGGATCGGCGGACAGGACATGCTGTTCCGCTCGCTCGCGGCGCGCAATCTCAAGCGCGGCTATAACTTCTCGCTGCCCTCGGGGCAGGATGTCGCCGCAGTGCTCGGCGTGAGCAGCGGGCCGCCTCTGGTATTCGGCGAGCGCCTCTTGTCGTTCAAGGACATGCCGGAAATGCCGGGTGCTGATGCCAGCAAGCTGGACGCGAAAACGCCGCTCTGGCTCTACGTGCTGGCCGAAGGCCAGGCCTGCCTCGCCAAGGATGACGGCACGTTCGACACGAAGATCGAGGGCGGCGTCAAGGTCGCCGACAAGGACTCCAATGCCGGCACCCAGCTCGGCCCAGTCGGCGGCCGCATCGTGCTCGAGGTCTTCTTCGGCATCCTCGATGACGACCAGAGCTCCGTCGCCAATGCCAGCGGCTGGACCTCCGTCATCAAGCCCAACGCGCCCACCATCACGCTGTGGGACATGCTGCGGTATATCGGCGAGGTCTGAGGAGGATGAGACACAAAGGCCCGGCGCGCTGCGCCGGGCCGGACCCCGTTGGGAGATCAGGCGCGCATAGCCGGGGCGGGATCCGGCATGATCAGGTCGGGAACGATGCCGGGCGAGCGAACGTGGGCCGCCACATCGGACCAGGCGATGCGATTGCGCCCGGTGGCCTTTGCTTCATATAGCGCGCGGTCGGCCTCCTCCAGCAGCGATTTCGGATCGTCTGCAAAGGTTTGGCGCCACGCCAGTCCGGCGCTGATGCTCACGTTGCGATCTCGCAGGCCAGGATGAGGCAGATTGATGCTGCTGACCGCGATGCGCAGTTCTTCGCAAAGCTGCTGCAATTCCAGCGCGGTCGCCGACGGGACGATGGCCGCGAACTCCTCGCCGCCATATCTGGCGACGCTGACGCCTGCTTCGCGGGCCGTGTTTGCAAGCGCCTGGGCCACCGCGCGAAGGCACACGTCGCCCGCGATATGTCCGGCCGCATCGTTGTATGTCTTGAAGTGGTCGACATCCATCAGGATCGCCCCGATGCCGCTGTGCCCTCTTTCCGCGCACAATCTCGCGGCTTCGGCTTCGAAAAAGCGGCGGTTCGGAAGTCCGGTCAGCGCGTCGGTGTTCGATATGCGGAGCAGCTCCCGGTTCACCACGCTCAATTCAGTTGCCGCATGCTCGTAGCGAAGCGTTTCGAGGAATCTGCGGCGCCGCTCGACCTCGTTCTTGCGGATGACCAACAGCGCCGTCAGGCATGCGGCCAGGCCGACGATCGTATCGCTGGTCAAGTGGCTGGCGTCGGCTCCGAAGGCGAGCGGCAAGGTCGGATGCAGAACGGCGGCAATTGTGCAGATGACGAGCCCTGCGGCAAACGGCATCGGGACGGAGGCAACGCAGATCGCGAAGAGCATGATCGCCGCAAGCATGTAGTTTTCCTGGATGGCCTTCGGTGCGGCGACACCCGCGAATTCGATGACGGCCATCATGGCGATCATGGCGGAGCCGTAGGCCAAACCCATCAGCAACGTGCTGCGGGACCGAAAGCCATAGATGGCCACGCCTGCGCAGTAGAGCGCGACGACGCAGCGCCACACCCATGCCGCGGCGAAGACGTCGAGATTGGTCGACCGATCGAGAGCGATGGCTGCAAGTGTCAAGGCGCCGCAGACCGCGGAAGAGCGCGCCATGTGACGGGTCATCGAGCGTCCGCGCCGCGCCGCATAGGCGGCCTCCAGCGCAGGCCGAAAGGACCAGCTGGATGCGCGTGCAAGCTCGCTCTCGAATTCGGTGCGATCCACCACTTTAAGCCAAAAATCGCTGAAACCGACGAGGATGGTGGTGCCGACAAGTTAAGATTGGGTCAGTGAAGCAGCACCAGGCCTCCAGCCGGGCGGCATCTGCAACTTTACGATAAAGCACTGCTTCACGCCCGGGATGGCCGAATGCCATGCCGCCAGACGATGGCGCGTATCGCTTTGTGATCGCGGGGGGAGGGTGGTGCGGGCAGCCGGGGTCGAACCGGCACAGCGCTTGCGCACCGAGGGATTTTAAGTCCCTTGCGTCTACCAATTCCGCCATGCCCGCCGCGTTGATTTGCCTATAGAAATTGCCATTTGCGGGCAAGTGTTTTGCAGGTTTTCCCTCGCTGTTTTGCAAATCAGGCTTTGTTCTGTTCATGGCTTGTCCTTCACCCGCTCGAATGCGCGGATGACGTTGACCTCCCGCTCGACGTGTCGGGTGCCGGTCACCATCTCGGCGACCGTCATCTCGACCACTTGCTGGAGAGCGGCCGCCGTGGTGACGTGATGCTTCTGCGTCGCCGACAATTTGCGCGAGCGCACCTGATGGCGAAATTTGCGCTTGAGGCTCTCGAAACGATCAACTGCGGCGCTCATCGGCCCTCCCGCTCTCGCCGGTCGCGTTCGGCAACGAACCAATAAAGTTGTCGGCCGCTGAGGTCGCCGCGCTTGTAGGCTTCCGCAGCGGCACGGAAATTCTCATCAAGGCGGTAAAATTCAGCCGCGCTCGAGGTCAGTAGGGTGACGTTGCGGGGGAGCACCGGATCGGCGACGGTCGGGAGCGCCGGCTTATCGGGTTCGTTCGATTCCGAGGCCGGATCGGCAACAGCAGGTGCTGTGGGCGCGGCTGCACCGCAGGGGCCCGCATTGCCGCGAACCTGCGCCTTGAGCTGCTCGACTTGCGCTCGCAGTGACCTGATGACGAATGATTGGGTCGTCGATTTGCTTGAGCGCCTGCTCGAAGCGGGAAGATACGATGTTTGACAGTGGTTCTTCGCATTCTGGCTGGGGCGGGTCATCGACCCGCGCATCGCCCGCTGCCTTGCGCAAGAGAAGCCCCAGCGTTTCGACCTGAATATCGTCCAGGCGGCTTAGATCGTATCCCCCGACGGACCGCCCTCCGACGGAAGCAGCCGCGCTAACTCGCCGTGCGCTTCGGCCAATCGCCGAATGTCGACGGCATCGCCGCCCATTTGCTCGGTCTGCAGCCGCTCGATCTCGAGCTTGAGGGCGGTAGCGTGGTCGATCTTGAGTCGCTCCGGCAACGCCGCGGTGTCCGGATCAATGCCAAACAGCCCGGCAATCTCGGCGCGGACCTTGGCAAAGATGCTGGACTTGCTCGGACGGGCCATTGCGCTCTCAGGACCCCACGGGATCGCGCTCGGCGTACCTGGCCTCCAGATCGTCGAGCCAGCTGGGGTCGGCCCGCTGACCGGCCTTGCCAGCGATGATGGATAGGAGCCGCTTGCTGGTCGAACTGATCCGGATCAGGAGATCGCTGTCGACGAGCTCGCCACCGACGATCCGCTCCTGCAACCGTTCGGCCTGAAGCTGAAGCGCGACCGCCTGGCGCACCAACGCCTTCTCGGGCTCGGTCAGCTCGCCGCCGAGTTGCTGCGAATAGCTTTCGACCAAAAACTTGAAGCGTCGACCTCCGGCAGACCGCAAATCGACGGCGCGCGACAGGAGGCGGCCATTGGAAACCCGATCCCGGCCCGTGCTTCGAGCTGCTCTGACGGTGGAATGACCTGCTTGCATAATCCGTGTATCCTTAGACGAATTCATGCACAAAATGTGCATTACACCCGGATAAAATGCAGGCTATTCACTAGGGGTAGTGTCATCGCGACTGTGTTACACAAACTGTGGACATGTTAGTGCGCTGAAGAGCGACTTGCCCGCGCGTAACAGGAACGTTTCACAAATCTGCCGGTTTGCTTTTGGGGCAGGCCGACCGCAGGCTAGTCTCATGCTCAAGGCATTCATCACGGGAGCGATCGCCATCAGCTTGATAGTCGCGCCAACAGCCGCAGGTGCTATGTCGACCCACCAGAAGACCCACAAAACCCATCACGCGAAGAAGATGGAGATGGCGCCTGGCACCACGACCGGAATGTCGAGTGGAACGACGACGACTGAAAAAGCAATCAGCGGTGCAAAGGCCAAGTCGGGCTACTGAGCCGGTCGAACGTCGCGCGACACGCAAGCAGGCGCGCAGTAGCCCCGCTCCATCGCTGGGGCTGGGGGCTGATGTAGCGATGGAGCGGGGAGCCGGGGGCTTCGATCAGACCAGCGCGGAAACGATCGATGTCCTAGGCGCAATCAATTTGCGCCCGTGATTCTGGCTAGCTGACGGCCGACACATGTCGCTAATCGTTCAATCGTTCGGACTATGAAAAACCTAGCAGGTGTTGCCGCCGTGCAATTTCCAAAGCCACATTGTTGCCCCACTATGGACCCTAGCCGGTCATGATTGACCAGCAGCGGACTGGCTGGCTAGGCTCGGCACACGTTTCGGCGGGGGCAGTGTGCCGGGCCGCCGCGCGGCGGGGAGCAATGGCGGCAGCCATGTGGATAACCCTGTGGATAAGTCGACGGACAGTGCGGTGACAACAAAAACCGCGCCCGGCGGTGCGCAGCGCGCGTTGCCAGCGGGATAGTTAGGCCGTCACGATTGGCGCGCTAAAAGCCGCCAGTTCGGGCCGTTTTATGCAATTGCCCGGCGTAAGTCGCCGCGAGCGCCCATGGCCCACGCCAGGGAGGCCGGAATCGAAAGGGGCCGCCCTTCAGCGACCCCTTGCCGGTTGAAATCTTGTTCGGGATGCGAAATGGCCAGCCCCGGCGGAATTACCTTAGGGGCATTTCATGACCAGCGTGATTCCGGAAAATTACCGTGCGTAGCACTGTCCTAATCTGCGGAAAACTACGGGTTCTCTTGGGCGAACACCCATTTCCTTTTGAATGACATCGCGTCGAGGTGGTTCTTGGTAAGAAGATCGGCGAAGGCCCGCCTCGCCAGCCCCGGACAGGTCTTCACATTCAAGAGGCCGCCTCGATTTGGCGGCCTTTTCATTTGAGGTGCGGGCCTGGAGTAGCAAGCTCAACAACGGCCCCAGCTCCGGGAGGGAGAAGGATGCTGGGGCCGTTAGTCCGCGCCGGTCCAATGCCTACGCACGCTTTCGCTCATGGCGGGTTTCCGCACCTACCTATGTGAATTTCATTTAGCGACCTTCCGCTTCCGCCTCACACGCTTGCCTCGAAAGGGCGCGGCTGCTCCTTCACCACCCGCTGCACGACTGACGTGCCGACGCCGAGCGTCCGGCCGATCTTCAGGATGCCCGTCCCGTCCTTGTGGAGGCGCAGGATGCGCCTTTCCAACTCGGCCCTGCTCATGCCCCAGCGCTCCTCATCGGCGCTCCGTTCGTCGTCCTTGCGGTTGCCACGGCCCAGCTTGATGCCGCTGGCCTTGGCTCTCGCAAGACCGGCATTGACGCGCTCAACGATCATGGACTTCTCAAACTCGGCAAAGACGCCACACATCTGGAACATGGCGCGACCGGACGGTGTGGTCGTGTCGATGGCCTGCTGATGCAGATAGAGATTGCAGTTCAGCGCCTGCAGCTCGTTCAGGAAACCAACGAGATGCTGAAGGCTGCGGCCGAGCCGATCCACCGACCAGGCGGCAATCATGTTGATCTTGCGCGCCGTCGCGTCCTTGAGCAGTCGGTCGAAGCCAGGGCGCTTTTCTCGACCGTTGGAGCCGCTAATGCCGGCATCCTCATAGAAGCCGACGATTTCCCAGCCCGAGCGAGCAGCAACCGCCTCGAGCTCGCGGCGCTGGTTCTCGGTGGTTTGGCCATCGGTGCTGACCCGCAGATAAACGCCAACTCGCTTTGCCATGACTGCAGCCTCCAAACTTGACGCTGCATCATACCCGAAGCCTTCACCGAGCAAATTCGTCAACGATATCCGTGAGCATCAGTCGACATTTTCGGGTAGGTTTTCGGTATAGGGGCCGCAGACGAATATGATGCCGCGCGCCTGACTGAAACCAGAACAACACGGCCGCGTTACGTGGTCAGCGGGTGAGACACACCACCCGTAACGCGGCCTCAAGTAGACGACGACAGGGAGCTTGCCCCAGCTCCCCGGGGGCCGCGTCCCTCGACCGCGTCGGGCGGCGGTGGGTGTAGGAATTTTTTCCCGCAGCCGTGTGCGCGTTAGGGCCGCTCAGATCGATGTCGTTGCCTGAGCCACTTGTGCCTGCGATCGAAATACCGGTTGATTGTCTCGCCCTCGGTCTCGAGCTTGAGCCGGAATGAGGCTTACCAGTTTCTGAGGTCTCGCTCTGGCCTGAATGAGCCGTAGAACCGGCTTGCCGTGCGTGTCGCGGTTCTCACGTATCCGGGCCAGAACCGTTCTAGCTCTCGCTGGACGGTCTTGCGGTTGGTCGAGAGGTTCATGGTCTTGTGGTGCCCGGTATCCCTCACCTTGCGGATCAGCTCTATCGCCTTGTCGACGGCATCTTGCGGTAACGCGGCGCGGGGGGTGGCGTTGGTCGGCTTTGGTGGTGATGGCTTCCCCCAACAAATCACTTCCTTTGGCTGGATGGTCTTGGAAGGCTTTTGTTTGTTTGAAGGATTGAGAGCGGGGGTAGTTTCAGCCTGTTCCCGCGCCGCGTGAGTGTCTTGCGTTACGCTTAATTGCGTCACGCTACCTACGTCCTTCTTAAAGGAAGCGGACGGGGTTTTCCGTAACGCGCGGCGGCGCTTCATGCGCTCAGCGGCTTGGGCGTTGGTTCGGGCTTTCATCTCATCAGGCGAGAGTCCCAAGGACGGCCTGCCGGGCTTGGCGCTGGTGCTATTCTTGGCTCGGCGCCGGCGGGCTCGTTTGGCGTCCGTTGCCCGTTTGAGGGCCTTGCGCTTGGCTCGGCTATCATCGTCATTGGCGCCGATCCAGCGACGGCAATTCATGGCGATGCAATCGTCTAGTGAGACGTCCAGGGCATAGGCGGAATGGTCGTGGCTCCAGTTCTTGTTGGACGTCCGGACGTATTCCATGAGGGTTTTGATGTCGGCCGCGGTGAACCAAGAAGGGGCCAGTTTCTCAATCCAACGGCGGACACCGCGAATCGGTCCAGATGGGTTGGCCACAAAGGCTTGGTCCGCGAGCCATTTGATGATGGCCCGGCCGCGATCGTTCTGCGGTATCTCTTTCAGATCGCGATGGGCAAGCCATGCCTGGATGACGTGGCGCAACCGGCCACGAGCGGCAATGACGTAGTTATCGTCATCTAGCTCGATTTCAGGGAAGGGGACGGCGTTTAGGAATTCATTTGGATTGATCGAGATGGTCATCGGTGTCCTCTTTTTGCTGAGGGCACCGAATGCAGCACTTGATCTTCAAGCGAGTTGCATGCATATTTCGATCACTCCTTAAGTGTCGATGATGCCCAAAATTCCAACGCCTCCCGCTTGCCACGGGGCGTTGCTCGTTGTGCCGCACGCAAGTGCGACGGCGAATTTTGGGGCTGTGTGCGCCTCTGGCGTTATCTGGCCCGACCCAACGGCAGAGATAACGACACGCAAATCAGATGGTGGCACGACTCCCGTGCCAAGTCCATTTCGAGAAACCTTCGCGTTGCTCACACCGCGCCCCCCATTCGTGGCCGCGACTGCTGCTGCGAATGCGCGGCTCTCGAACGGTCCGGGCGCATCGTCGGCAACGCCGATCTGGAACATGCCATCGTCGCGCTGGATGACGTCTGGCGACACCACTGGAGGCGGGGTGATCGGCTCGACGATCTTGCGTGGGCGCGAGAAGCGAACGCGAATTGTTGCGATCATCACGGCACCCCGCTGCGTCGCCAGCGGCAACCTCAACGTTGACGATGGGCTGGATGATCTCTGCCGGCCCGACAAAATTTGCGAGAATTCCGAACGCGGAATTGTTTTGCAAATGGGGAGGGACGGCGCCGGTTTCGGCGGGTTTGAAACGAGATGTTTTGCAGGAAAGTTGAGCGGTTGCAGTGGTCGCAGGGAATTTTAAGTCCCTTGCGTCTACCAATTCCGCCATGCCCGCTTGATCCAAGGGGATCAGACACTTACAGCCTTATCCAACCGCCTGGGATGGTCCCCGGATGTGGGCTAAGGGTGCCCTTCCTTAAGCGAGCCGGCTGCACAAGGCAAAGCCTCAATCTGGTCAAGCCTCAATCCGGAC
>NZ_JBANBA010000123.1:0-27501 GCF_059803475.1 Bradyrhizobium sp. UFLA05-89
GCTTGGGGCTTGCGGAAACGGGCCCAGCGCCTTCTCGGTCAGGACCGAGTCGCAATACTCGCGGATCTCCTTGATCCTGCCGTCCTCGAGTCGAAACACCAGGCAATAGTCGTTGTCGTAGCGAACGCCTTCTTTGGTGACGTTGTCGCCCTTGGCCTCGACCACGACGACGTCGCCGTCGGCGATGAAGCGGTGCGCCACCGTGCGCGTGCGGTCGCGAAGGCGCGAGCGGACATGGCCGTGCAGGTCGTTGAGGATGGCATCCTTGCCGGTGAAGGTGCGCGACCAGGAATATTGCCCGGTGACGACCCATTTGGCGTCCTCCGCAAGGCTTGCGATGAACAGCGCGCGGTCGCGTACCTCGGGGTCGGGATTCGCGGCGGCGGCGAAAATATCCTGCATCAGTTTCTTGTTGGCGGCAGCGCTCATGATGGCTCTCCTTTGCTTGAGTCCGCCCGGATCATCGTCGCCTCACGCGAATTCTTCCAATCGATAATGGATATGATATCTATTCATTTCATGAATTTGCATTCGCTTGACCTCAATCTTCTGAACGCACTCGATGCGCTCTTGCGCGAAGCCAATGTCAGCCGCGCAGCTTTGCGGATCGGGCTGTCGCAGCCGGCGACCAGCCACGCGCTCCAGCGCCTGCGCGACATCTTCGGCGATCCGCTCCTGGTGCGCACCGGCGCGCGGATGGAGTTGACGCCGCGGGCGCAGGCCCTGCGCGCCCCGCTCGCCCAGGCACTCGACCAGGTGCGAGGGCTCTTCGTGCCGGAGGAGTTCGATGCGGCGCGCAGCGAGCGACAGTTTCGGCTGATGATGCCGGACCTCGCGGTCGAGCTGCTGATGCCGCCCTTGATGGAGAAGGTGACGCGCCTTGCGCCCAATGTGCGCATCGACGTGGTGCCGTGGCGAGGGCCCGCGATCTTCCACGCGGAGTTCGCCCGCACCATCGATCTCGTGATCTCGATCGGCAACGCCTTCAAGGGCTTTCACCGTCAACTGCTCTACACCGACAGCGACGCGCTGGCCGTGCGGCGCGGCCATCCCGTCGGTACCAAGCTGAAGCGGCGCGGCACGTTCCTCGCTGCCCGTCACGTCGCCGTCATCATCCGCGGCCAGGCCGAGGACCTGATCGACACCTGGCTACGCACCAAGGGCATCGAGCGGCATATCGCGCTGGTCGTGTCCGGCTATCTCGAGGCGCTGCACGTCGCCGCGCGCACCGACCTCGTCGCCTTCGTGCCGCGCCGGCTGATCACGGCGCTGTCGAAGCAGTTCGCGCTCGCCACCGTCACCCCGCCGCTCGATCCCGGCATCGACGAGCAGTTCATGTTCCATCCGACCCGAGCGCAGATGGATCCAGGCTCGATCTGGCTGAGACGGCTGATGCTGGAGACGGGACGGGAGTTGGAGAAGCGGAAGGCTTTGTAACTTTGTAGGGTGGGTTAGCCGAAGGCGTAACCCACCGCTTCTGTCTCCGCGGAAATCAAAGAGGTGGGTTACGCTTCGCTAACCCACCCTACGATCCGCGGACCCTCACGCCTTGTGCGCGTCCATCACCTTGCGCACGGCGGGCCGCTCGGACATCCGCTTGAAATGATCGGCGACCTTCGGTGTCGCCTTGATGTCGACGCCGTCGCCTTCGAGCCAGAGCGACAGCGTATGGAGATAGGGATCGCAGATCGTGTACTGCTCGCCCATCACCCAGGGCCCCCCGAGCATCTTCTGCTCGATCAGCGAGAAGCAGGCACCCATGGTCTTCGGGATCATCCGCTTCATGTCCGCGAACGAAGTCTCCTCGGTCGCCCAGCGCGCGCCACGGATCTTGTGGGCGTGCGCCACGTGCACCGTCGAGCACAGATAGGAATTGAACGACTGCGCCTGCGCGAATGCGAAGGCATCGTCGAGCGGCGCGAGCTTCGCCTTGGGAAACATTTGCGCGATGAAGCTAAGCATTGCCGGCGTCTCGGTGAGAACCCCGCGATCGGTCACCAGCGAAGGCACGCGGCCCTTGGGATTGATCGCGAGGTAGTCCGGGCTGTTCTGCTGGTTGGTCTTGAAGTCGACCCGTTCAGTCGTGTAGTCGGCCCCGGCCTCTTCCAGGGCGATGTGGGAGGCGACCGCGCAGGTGCCGGGGGTGTAGTAGAGCTTGAGCATGGGAGACCTCGTACCGAAAGGGCAACGTTAACGGCAGGCCGGCGCGGCGTCCATAGGCTGCTCTCTTCGCAGTTGCCGACGACCGCCTCCCGTGCGAAGACCCCGCAAACGGGGGATTTGACATGACGGTCCTTATCGCCGGCGGCGGCATCGGCGGGTTGACGCTTGCGCTCAGCCTGCACCAGATCGGTGTGCCCGCAAAAGTGTTCGAGAGCGTCGCCGAGCTGAAACCGCTCGGCGTCGGCATCAACGTGCTGCCGCATGCGGTGCGCGAACTGATCGAGCTCGGCTTGATGGACAAGCTCGATGCGAGCGGCGTGCGCACCCGCGAGCTCGCCTATTTCTCCAAGCACGGCAAGCCGATCTGGAGCGAGCCGCGCGGGTTGGAGGCTGGCTACAAATGGCCGCAATTCTCGATCCATCGCGGCGTCCTCCAGCAGCTCCTGCTCGACACCGCGGTCGAGCGGCTCGGCCGCGAGAACATCCTGACCAGCCATCATCTCACCGGCTGGCACGAGACGGCCGACGGTGTCCGCGCTGAGTTCATCGACAAGGCGACCGGCAAGCGCGCCGGGGCTTACGAAGGCGCGCTTCTGATCGCGGCCGACGGCATCCATTCCGCCGTGCGCGAAAAGCTCTACCCGCAAGAGGGGCCACCGATCTGGAACGGCCGCATCCTCTGGCGCGGCGTGACGCCGGCCAAAGCGTTCCTCTCCGGCCGCACCATGATCATGGCCGGGCACGAGATCCTGAAATTCGTCTGCTATCCCATCACCAAGACGCCGGACGCGTCCGGCAGCCACCAGATCAACTGGGTCGCCGAGCGGCATATGCCGCCGACCTATCAGTGGCGGCGCGAGGACTATAACCGCACCGCGCGGCTGGAGGAGTTCTTGCCGTGGTTCGAGAGCTGGCAGTTCGACTGGCTCGACGTGCCCGGCCTGATCAAGAACTGCCCGCACGCCTACGAGTATCCACTGGTCGACCGCGATCCGATCTCGCAATGGACTTTTGGCCGCGTCACCCTGATGGGCGATGCCGCGCACCCGATGTATCCGATCGGCTCGAACGGTGCCTCGCAGGCGATCCTCGATGCCCGCGTGATCACCCGCGAGATTCTTGCGAATGGACTGACGAATGCAGCGCTATCGGCCTATGAGGCCGAGCGCCGACCGGCGACGACCGATCTCGTGCTGCTCAACCGCAAGAACGGCCCGGAGCAGGTGATGCAGCTCGTCGAGGAGCGCGCGCCTGATGGCTACGACGTCGTCACCGACGTGCTGTCGCAGAAGGAACTGGAAGACATCGCCGCGAACTACAAGCGTGTCGCCGGCTTCCAGGTCGAAGCGCTGAACGCCAAGCCGCCGATCGTGTCGCGACAGCACGCGACAGGAGCGAGCGCCTGAGCCTCACCGCATCACCCGCGCGGCCTCGAGCAGCCGTTCGGTCGCGCTGGCGGTTGCGAGCAGCGTGCCGTCCTCGGTCATCAGCTTGCCTTCGACGAACGCGATCGTCTTGCCGAGCTGCGTCACCTTGGCTTCGGCAATGATCGGGCCGGGCCTGGCCGGAGCGAGAAAATTCACGGTCATGCTGATTGTGGTGGTGTAAAGCCTCCCCTCGCTCATCACGAACACCGCCGGACCCATCGTATCGTCGAGCATCGCCGAGAGCAGGCCGCCCTGGATGAAGCCGGCAGGATTGCAGAACTCCGGCTTGCCCTCGAAGCCAAGCTTGATCCAGCCCTGCTCGGGCCGGGCGTCCAAGAGGCGCCAGCCCAGGAGCTTGGCACAGGGTGGCATGTTGAAATCGTCGAGCGCGGTCATGACCATCGGGAGCCTCCATCTAGCTTCGCGATACCGCAGCGCTGCTGCCAGCATCCTGTCAGGAGTGCGCGCGGAGCTAGAGATCCAGCCCGTGCGCGATCACCTTGCGCATGACGTTGGGCAGCGCCTCATTGGCAAGGGTTGCGATCGGAACCCAGCGCATGCCCCCTGGCGCGCGGGTGCGGCTGTCGACCTCGGCGGTGTAGACCACGAGCTCCAGCGGGAAATGCGTGAACACATGGGTGACCACGCCCAGCTTGCGCTGCCAGCGGGTGAGGCCCTTGATCTCAGGCGCCTGCGCACGCGCAGCCTTGTCCTCCTGCCCGGCGAGCCAGTCCGAGCCCGGCACCTCGGTCATGCCGCCGAGCAGGCCCTTTTCGGACCGCGAGCGGACCAGCAGCTCATCGCCGCGAACGACAACGAAGGCCGCGCCGCGGCGCAGCGTGCCGCTCTTCTTCGGCGCTTTGCGTGGAAACGTCTCCTGCGTGCCTTGCACCCGCGCGACGCAATCCTCGTTCAACGGACACAGCGAACACGCAGGCTTCTTCGGCGTGCAGATCGAGGAGCCCAGATCCATCAGCGCCTGCGCGCTGTCGCCGGCGCGAGACTTCCCGTCGTCCGCGCGGGAATCCGCGAGCAGCGTCGCCGCCAATTGCTGGATCAGCGGTTTTGCCTGCGGCAATTCCTCTTCGACTGCGAACAGCCGCGACACCACCCGCTCGATGTTACCATCGACCGGCATGGTGCGGCGGTCGAAAGCGATCGCCGCGATCGCCGCCGCCGTGTAAGGCCCGATCCCCGGCAATGCGCGCAGGCCCTCTTCGGTATTTGGAAAAATGCCGCCATGCTCGCGCGCCACCGCGACCGCGCAAGCATGGAGATTGCGAGCCCGCGAATAGTAGCCGAGCCCGGCCCACATCCGAAGCACGTCGTCCTGCGAGGCGTGGCCGAGCGCCGTGACATCAGGCCACCGCGCGACGAATTTTGCGAAATAGGGCCCGACCGCCTTGACGGTGGTCTGCTGGAGCATGATCTCCGACAGCCAGACTCGGTACGCATCCGGCGTCTCGCCCGCCGCCGCGCGCCATGGCAGCCGGCGGCGATGGCGGTCGTACCATTGGAGCAGCGCCAAAGGACGCGCGGAGACTTCCGGCCGAACTGGTTCCGATTTCGCCTTCAGGGCGGGTGTGGGGCTCATGCTGACACTGTATCGACGTCGCACCGAACTCTCCACGTCATGCCCACGCTTGTCGCGGGCATCCACGCCTTTCTTCACGGCACGACGTGGATGGCCGGGGCTCGGCCCGGCATGACGCGGATAATTTCTGGTCAGCGTCGCACGATGATATGATGATATAAGGCAGCCATGTCCAAACCCGGTCCCATCAGCGCAAAGCCGCTGTCGATCCTGCTCAACGACGTCTTTGCCGAGGCCTATGCCAAGCAGGGCTTTGCCGCGCGCGAATTGGTAACGCGGTGGGGCGAGATCGCCGGCTCCGAGATCGCCACGAATGCGGAGCCGTTGAAGATGCAATGGCCGCGGCCGGTCGAGGGCCAGCCACAGGAACCAGCGACGCTGGTGCTGCGGGTCGAGGGGCCGATGGCGCTGGAGATCCAGCACTCCGCCGACGTCATCCTGGAGCGGGTCAACCGCTTCTTCGGCTGGAACGCGGTCGGCAAGCTCGCCTTCCGCCAGGCCCCGCTGTCGAGCCGCGGCCGCCCGGCCCGGCCCCGCCCACCCGATGCCGGGGCGGTGGCCAAGGTGGCCGAGACCCTCGGCAATATCGAAGATGAACAATTGCGAGACGCGCTGGCGCGGCTGGGCGCTGCAATCAAGCGAAATTGAGCCTCATTCCGCCGCTAATCTGGAGCCGTTGTTGCGGCCCGCCATTGCCTCCATTGCGGTTTCAAGCTAGCGACAGGCCGCTCAATCGGCGAACTTTGGGCGTGCCCACGCCAATTTCGGGAGTTGGACCTTTGATGATCACCCGCCGCGTCTTCACCACGATGCTTTCGCTGACCGGACTTGCCGTGGCCGCCGGGTTGTCGCCACTGCGGCTCATCACCGAGGCCATGGCGCAGAGCGCCTCCGACGTCGCCAAACCGGTGTCGCTGCCCGACATGGCGCTCGGTCCGGACAACGCCGCCGTCACCATCACCGAATTCGCCTCGATGACCTGCCCGCACTGCGCGGCCTTCAACGAGCAGGTGTTCCCGAAGATCAAGAAAGAATTCATCGACACCGGCAAGGTGCGCTACATCTTCCGCGAGTTCCCGCTCGACATCAAGGCCGCCGCCGGCTCGATGCTGGCGCGCTGCATCGCCAATGGCGACGCGCCGAAATTTTTCGCCGTCACCGACATGTTGTTCCGCTCGCAGGCCGACTGGGTGACGAAGAACACCACGGAGACGCTCGCGCGGATCGGCAAGCAGGCGGGCCTCTCGCAGAGCCAGGTCGAGGCCTGCCTGAAGGACCAGGCATTGCTCGACAAGATCGCCGCCGACCAGAAATATGCGAGCGAGGTTCTGAAGGTCGATTCGACGCCGACCTTCTTCATCAACGGCGAGAAGATCAAGGGCGAGGCCTCGTTCGAGGAATTCGCGAAGAAGATCAATCCGCTGTTGAAGAGCTGATCTGGCTTCGCCCCCGATTTCCGAGACGCGAGCCGAGCTTGCGTGGCGCCTTGCGATAGCGACGTCGCAACCAAACTAGTTAAGCCACGAGTTGCCGACAGTTACGTGAATTTCTTCAGTACATATCCGAGCAGCGCGGTCCATCGAGAAAGCGAAGCTTTGGCATTGGACTGGAAGTACTTGCAAAATCACGTCTTCCGAACCGAGATGCGCTGCGGGCGGGCAGATGGGCCTCTTGCTGCTCCGTGAGTTAGTGAAGAAGCCCGTCTGGTGGTTCGGAGGTAGGCAAAGAGCCGAGTTGTGGCGCGGCAGACAACGTAGAGCCAAGCCGACCACCCCCTCGGAAATTGGTTGTCCGCTCCCGTCAAGGATGTAAGCGAAGCCGCGTCAGAGATTGTTCCTTGACCACAATCACAACCTGCGAGAGCATGAGGGCGTTCATTCATATCTTTTTTTGGAGAATGCCAGATGACCACCATCCATATGGACTCTTCCGTGAGCCAAACGATCACGTGCGCTGTTCAGAATGGAGGGGTTCTGAGCTGCACCAAAACAAGCAGCAAGGACGTCTATTCTCACTCAATCTGGGCGACAGAAAACAATATCCGGCAGTTCACGATGTTCGAGGGCGACAGTATCGTCATTCCAACCGGCTCAACTCTGACGATCTGGATATTCCGGAAGCAGCCAGGCAAGTCGACCTGGACAATGGATTTTGACCTCAAGGAAAAGGCCACCTGAGCGGCGATGCAACCCGAAGGCTTGGCAAATAGCTGGATCGTCACGTCAGGACCAACTCCGGCGCGGGCAATGGCTCGTTTGCCGAGCGCTCTAACTCCCCTGCCCGACCAACGCCCAAAGCTTTGTTTGCTGTTGATAAATGCCGACACACCTGCCGAAAATCATGCCCCGTGTTGAAGAGCTGATCTTCACGTTTTGATCCTGATTCGCGACCTGCGAAGCCTCAAATCCCTTGTGAAAAGCGGCTTTCGCCGGTTGCCCTGACGCGCCGGCGCGGCCATTGTCCAGCCGCATGAGCCGCATCAAGCGACTCATCCGGACCCCGACATTTGCCTTCTATGGTATTGTCACGGCAGGGAGATTCGCGTCCTGCCAACAGAGAAGCGTGTTTTATGAAGATCACCCGCCTGCGCCTTCATGGCTTCAAGTCCTTCGTCGAGCCCACCGACTTCGTGATCGAAGCGGGCCTCACCGGCGTCGTCGGACCGAACGGCTGCGGCAAGTCGAACCTGGTCGAAGCGCTGCGCTGGGCGATGGGTGAAACCTCGCACAAATCGCTGCGCGCCGCCGACATGGACGCGGTGATCTTCGCAGGCTCCGGCAATCGCCCCGCGCGCAACCACGCCGAAGTGACGATGACGATCGACAATGCCGATCGCACCGCGCCGGCGGCGATGAACGACAGCCAGCTTCTCGAAATCTCCCGCCGCATCGAGCGTGAGGCGGGCTCGGTCTATCGCATCAACGGCCGCGACGTGCGCGCCCGCGACGTGCAGATCCTCTTTGCCGATGCCGCCACCGGCGCGCGCTCGCCGGCCCTCGTCCACCAGGGCAAGATCGGCGAGATCATCCAGGCCAAACCCGAGCAGCGCCGCCGCGTGCTCGAGGATGCCGCCGGCGTTGCCGGCCTGCACGCCCGCCGCCACGAGGCCGAGCTGCGGCTGAAGGCGGCCGAAACCAACCTCACCCGCGTCGAGGACGTGATCGGCCAGCTCTCCGGTCAGATGGAAGGCCTGAAGAAGCAGGCCCGCCAGGCCGTGCGCTATCGCGAGGTCGCAGCCAAGGTGCGCAAGGCCGAGGCCACGCTATTCCATCTCCGCTGGGTCGGCGCCCATGCCGAGGTCAATGAGTCCGGCCACACCCATGATCTCGCGGTTCGCGAGATGGCCGAGCGCACCCAGCACCAGGCCGAAGCCGCCCGCATCCAGGCGATCCGCGCCGCCGGGATGCCGGCGCTGCGTGATGCCGAAGCGCGCGCCGCGGCAGGCCTGCAACGGCTGACCAATGCACGCGAGCTGCTCGATCGCGAGGAAGTGCGCGCAAAGGATCGCGTTACCGAGCTCGAGCGCCGACTGGCTCAGTTCGAGGGCGACATCGCCCGCGCGCAGCAGCAGACCATGGATGCCGACGTGGCGCTTCATCGGCTCGACGCCGAGGATCTGGAGCTGAAGGAAGAAATCAAGTCGCGCGTCGAGAAGCGCTCCGGTGTCGATGAGCGCGTGTCCGAGGCCGAGGCGACGCTCACCGAGACCGAACAGCAGTTCTCCGAGCTGACCACGGCGCTTGCCGACCTCACCGCCAAGCGCAATCAACTCGAAGCCAATGTCCGCACCCACCGCGACAAGCTCGCGCGGCTCGACCAGGAGATCGCGAATGTCGCAGCGGAAGAGCAGAAGCTTGCGGAGGAGACCGGCGGCTTCGGTGATCTCGACGAGCTGACCGCTGCCGTCGAGAATGCCGAGCAGACGCTGGCAGCCTCCGAGGCCGCGGCGCAGGACAGCGAAGCCGCGCATGTCGCGGCTCGCCAGACGCTGGAATCCTCGCGCTCGCCGCTGAACGAAGCCGACAAGCGCGTGCAGCGTCTTGAAACCGAGGCGCGCACGATCTCCAAGATCGTCAACGGCGAGACCAAGAATCTGTGGCCGCCGATCATCGACGGCATCACCGTCGACAAGGGTTTTGAAAAGGCGATCGGCGCTGCGCTCGGCGACGACCTCGATGCGCCCGTCGATCCCTCCGCGCCGATGCGCTGGACCAATGCCGGCGTCACGGAAGGCGATCCGGCGCTCCCCGAGGGCGTCGTGCCGCTCGCCAATCACGTGCAGGCGCCGATCGAGCTTTCGCGCCGACTGGCGCAGATCGGCGTCGTGCCGCGCGAACGCGGCGCAGAGCTCGTCTCGCAGCTCAAGACCGGCCAGCGCCTGGTCTCGCCCGAAGGCGACGTCTGGCGCTGGGACGGTTTTGTCGCTGCAGCTCACGCGCCGACTGGCGCCGCGCGACGGCTCGCCGAACGCGCCCGCCTCGTCGACATCGAGAACGAGCTGGAGCAGGCCCGCATCGACGCGCAGATCAAGCGCCAGGCGCTGGAGAACGCGGAAGGCCAATTGCAGATGGCCGCCAGCACCGAAGGCGCCACACGTGAGGCCTGGCGCGCAGCGCAGCGCGAGCTCAATGCCGCCCGCGAGCGCCATGCCACCGCCGAGCGCGAGATCAACCGTCACGCCGCGCGCAAGTCGGCGCTGTCGGAGGCGCACAGCCGCCTCGCCGCCGACCGCGCCGAGGCCGAGGCTGCGCATGAATACGCGGCAGCCGCGATCTCCGAGCTGCCGTCGAGCGAAGACACCGAAGTGCGGCTCGCGGCCGTGCGCAGCGACATCGAGGGCCAGCGCCGCATGGCCGCCCAGGTCCGTGCCGAGGCACAGGCGCTGGCGCGCGAGGCCGAGCTCGCCGATCGTCGCGTGCAGGCGATCCTCGCCGAGCGCACCGAATGGCAGAACCGCAAGGAAAGCGCGGCCTCCCACATCGACACCATCCAGGCTCGCATCACCGAGGTCTCGGTCGAGCGCGGCGATCTCGAGAATGCGCCTGCCGTGTTCGCCGAGAAGCGCAGCGCGCTGATCAACGAGATCGAATACGCCGAGAACGACCGCCGCGTGGCCGCCGACGCGCTCGCCGAGGCCGAAACCGCCATGGCCGAGACCGATCGTGTCGCAAAGCTGACGCTCGAAGCCTTGTCGAGCGCCCGCGAAGCGACCGCGCGTGCCGAGGAGCGCATGGAAGGCGCGCGGCGCCGTCTGGAAGACATCGAGCGCGAAATCCGCGACATGCTGGAGGTCGAGCCGCAGGCCGTCGCCGGCCTTGCCGAGATCGAACCCGGCGCGGAGCTGCCGCCGCTGCACGAGATCGAGGAGGACCTCGAAAAGATGCGCCGCGACCGCGAGCGCCTCGGTGCGGTGAACCTGCGCGCCGAGGAAGAGCTCAAGGAGGTCGAGACCCAGCACACCGGCCTCACCACCGAGCGCGACGACCTCGTCGAAGCCATCAAGCGGCTGCGCCAGGGCATCCAGAGCCTCAACAAGGAGGCCCGCGAGCGGCTGTTGACCTCGTTCGAGGTCGTCAACAACCACTTCAAGCGCCTGTTCGTCGAACTGTTCGGCGGCGGTGAGGCGGCTCTGCACCTCATCGAGAGCGATGATCCGCTGGAAGCCGGTCTCGAGATCATCGCAAAGCCCCCGGGCAAGAAACCTCAGACGCTGTCGCTGCTGTCGGGCGGCGAGCAGGCGCTGACCGCGATGGCGCTCATCTTCGCGGTGTTCCTCACCAACCCCTCGCCGATCTGCGTGCTGGACGAAGTCGACGCGCCGCTGGACGACCACAACGTCGAACGGTACTGCAACCTCCTGCACGAGATGACCAGCTCGACCGACACACGCTTCATCATCATCACGCACAATCCGATCACCATGGCGCGAATGAACCGGTTGTTCGGCGTCACCATGGCCGAGCGCGGCGTCTCGCAGCTCGTGTCGGTGAGCCTGGCAGAGGCGGTGGACATTCTCGACCAGAACGTGGCGTGAAGCGGCAGTCGTTCCACACCCATTGACGTCATCATCCGCGAAAGCGGATGATCCAGTACGCCGCGGCCTCTCGGTTGAACGGCGCTGTCTCGGAGTACTGGATGCCCCGCCTGCGCGGGGCATGACGATGGATGATGATTTCCCCTACCCTTCCTGCCGAGCTCAAAGCCGCGCTTGACGCCAAGCTCGTGGGCTTTTCCCGCACTGACGCCGCGCAGCGGGCCGGGCGCATCTCGAACACCTATCGCGCTGGCGGTGGCTCCGCCGCCATCAAATCCGAAGCTGATGCACTCGCCTATGCGCTCGCTCGCATGCCGGCGACCTATGCCGCCGTCGCTGCAAGCCTGAATGCGCTCACCATGATCGTGCCGGAGCTTGCTCCCGAGAGCCTGCTCGATGTCGGCGCAGGGCCGGGCACCGCGAGCTGGGCGGCCGCGGAAGCTTTTGCCTCGCTGCAATCCTTCACCCTGCTCGACGCGAATCGCACGTTGAGCAGCCTGGCGCTCGAGCTTGCGCGTGACAGCACGCGACTGGCTGACATCAGCTATTTGCCGGGCGACGCCGCCGCGAACCTCGCGGGGGCCACGCCCACCGATCTCGTCATCGCGAGTTATTTGATCGGTGAGCTCGGCGAGCACGACCAGCGCGCGCTCGCTGACGCGATGTGGGCGAAAGCCCGGCACGCCCTCGTCGTGATCGAGCCCGGCACGCCAGCCGGCTACGCACGTACCCTTGCGCTGCGTCAGCAGTTGATTGCATCAGGCGCGCATGTCGCGGCGCCCTGCCCGCACGACAAACCCTGCCCGCTCACACCGCCCGACTGGTGCCATTTTGCCCAGCGCCTGCCGCGCTCACAGGCGCACCGGCAGCTCAAGGGCGCCGAGGTCCCCTTCGAGGACGAGAAGTTCATTTATGTGGCGCTGACCCGCGCGCCTGTCGCCGCGCGCTTTGCACGCGTGCTGGCAGAGCCTGATGTCGGCAAGGCCGAGATCACGGCCAAGCTCTGCACCGAGCAAGGCGCCGAGCTCGCGAAGGTGCCGCGCCGGGACAAGGCGGCCTATGCGGGTGCCCGCCGCTGGCGTTGGGGCGACGCCGTCATGGCCGAAAGTTAACCTCGATCAGTGCTTTTCTCTTGAACTGGAATAGGCTTGCGCCCGACCAAGCCTTACTTGCCTTTTGCCTGCCTTGCGCGCCGGCCTGCCGCCCGGCGTCGTTTTGGTCTACGCTATCCGCCTTCTTCCCCTTCAGGAGTTCTCCATGTCGACCGGCTGGATCGTTCTCGGCGTCATCGTCGTCCTCGTGCTGTTCGCCTTCGGCGCCTACAACCGCCTGGTGGCGCTGAGCCAGCGTGTGGGCCAGGCCTTTGCCGACATCGACGTGCAGCTCAAGCAGCGGCATGACCTGATCCCGAACCTGGTAGAGACCGTGAAAGGCTACGCGGCGCATGAGCGCGGCACGCTCGACGACGTGATCAAGGCGCGCAATTCGGCAATGTCGGCGCAGGGACCGGCGCAGGTGTCCGCGGCCGAGAACCAGCTCTCCGGCGCGCTCGGCCGGCTGATCGCGCTGTCGGAGGCCTATCCCGACCTCAAGGCCAACGCCAATTTCCAGCAGCTCGCGAGCGAGCTCTCGGACCTCGAAAACAAGATCGCGGCGAGCCGCCGTTTCTTCAACAACGCGGTCCAGGAATACAACACCGGCATCCAGCAGATGCCCGCCGCCTTGTTCGCCGGCATGTTCGGCTTCACGCGCAAGGAGTTCTTCGATCTCGGCGCGAGCCGCACCGAGGTCGAGGCGGCGCCACAGGTCAAGTTCTGATCTGAAACGATAGACCGGCAGGACAGCGCGCCATGGCCGCGTATGGTCTCTACACGCATATCGCCTCGAACAGGTTTCGTTCGATGGTGCTGCTCGCGGGCCTGTTCCTGCTGTTCTACGTGCTGGTCTATGCCGGCGCGCTGATCGCCGAAGTCGTCATCAACGGCAATCAGTCCGTCGCCTATTATCTGACCCACGCTCTCTCCGACCTGATCAAGGCATCGCCCTTCGCGACCGCCGCGGCGATCGCCTGGATCGTGATCGCCTATTTCTTCCACCAGTCGATGATCGATGCCGTCACCGGCGGCCACGACGTGACAAGACAGGAAGAGCCGCGGCTCTACAATCTCCTCGAAAATCTCTGCATCTCGCGTGGCATCACCATGCCGAAGCTGAAGATCATGGAGAGCCCGGCGCTGAACGCGTTCGCGACCGGCCTCAACCCGCGGCAATATGCGATCACCGTCACCACGGGTCTGATGAAAGCCCTGAACGACCAGGAGATCGAGGCGGTGCTGGGCCACGAGCTGACCCACATCAGGAACGGCGACGTGCAGCTGATGGTGGTCGCCGTCATCATCGCCGGCGTGGTCGGCTTCTTCGGCGAATTGTTCTTCCGCATGTTCACGAGCTTCAGCTGGAGCTCCGGTTCCGGCGGCTCGTGGTCGTCGGGTTCGTCCTCCTCGTCGCGATCGTCCTCGTCATCAAGCGACAGCAAGAGCTCGGGCGGCGGCGCGGTGGTGGTCGTCATCATCGCGGTCGTGCTGATCGTGGTGGCCTGGCTGGTGTCGCAGGTGGTCAAGCTCGCGCTGTCGCGTTCGCGCGAATTCCTGGCCGATGCCGGCTCGGTCGAGCTCACCAAGAATCCCGACGCGATGATCTCGGCGCTGCGCAAGATCGACGGCCGCGGCGAGCTGCCGGGCGCGACCTCTGCCGTGATGGAGCTCTGCGTCGACAATCCCCGCGAGGGCTTCGCCGACCTGTTTGCGACCCACCCCTCGGTCGACTCGCGGATCAAGGCGCTGGTCAATTTTGCCGGTGGCCATGATCCGGGCCCGCTGCCGCCGCCCTCGGACGAATCCGAGGAATCGGGAACGCAGGCGGAACGGCAGGACATCCCGCCGGCGGTGCCCACCGGCCCGTGGACCGATTCTGGCACGCCGGCCGATGCCACCGTGCCGAGCCGCCCCGGAACCCCGGTCGGCAATCCAATGGGACCCTGGGGCCATCATTGATCGCACAATTTGCCGCGCCACGAGGCTGGATGCGGAGGGATTTTGGTGCGATTGGGAAAAACCGCGGGAATTGCTGCAACGAGGTCCGGAGGAATTGAATTCTCCCTTGTTTCTGCCATGTTCGCGCCCAACAGCAGACTTGGGCAAGTCGGCTGGGAAAGTCGATTTGGGACCTGACCGATCGTGCATCGCGATCGGGGGCGCGCGTTTAGGGGACGTCAATGGCAAAGCCGGCAGTGGTTGTGGTGGGCGCGGACAAGGGTGGGGTCGGCAAGACCACGGTATCGCGCACCTTGCTCGATTATTTTTCCGCCAACAACGTGCCGACCCGCGCGTTCGACACGGAGTCGCCGCGCGGAACCCTGAAGCGCTTCCACCCTGACATCACCGAGATCGTCGACATGACGACGACGGCCGATCAGATGAAGATCTTCGACACGCTCAACGCGGTGAGCCCGTCGGTGACCGTGATCGACGTCCGCGCCGGCCTGCTCTCACCGGCGCTGGCTTCGCTGCGCGACATCGGCTTCCTCGACGCCGCCAAGGCCGGCCAGATCACCTTCGCCGTGTTCCACATCCTCGGGCCCTCGATCGCCTCGCTGGAGGAGATCGCAGAGACCGCAGGCTTCATGACCGGCGCAAAATATTTCCTGGTGAAGAATTTCATCAACGACACCCAGTTCTTCCAGTGGGACCAGGCGACCTACAACTCCTACTTCCACCGCATCAAGGATGCGACCGAGCTGACCATCCCCAAGCTCAACGAAATGGCCTATGAGCAGGTCGAGGTTTCGTCCGTTCCGTTCCTGAAATTCGTCGCCAACAAGGGCATCCACGACGAGGCCGCGAACTATTCGTTCGTACTGCGCGGCTATGTCCGGCACTGGCTGGCGAACGTCTGGAGCGAGTATGACCGCATCCGGCTGACCGACATCGTGGGCTCCAAGCCCGCCGCCCGTAGCAGCGAAAAATAGTTGCGGGCAAGCTGCGGATGCGGCTGGATTGGGCGCCGAACCCGCCTGATATAGCTGCCAATGGCCGCCACGCCCGTCTACATCATCTGCTCCCCCCGACCGCAGGTCGGCAAGACGCTGCTTGCGCGCTTGCTGACCGAGTTCCTGCTGCTCAAGAACGGCGATGTCGCCGCCTTCGACGTCAATCTGAAGGAACCATCACTGCTCGACTATCTGCCGAAGGTCACCGAGACGGCCGACGTCATCGACACCTACGGCAAGATGCAGCTCATGGACCGCGTCATCGTCGATGACGGCCTCGGCAAGGTGATCGACCTCGGCTTCCACGCCTTCGATGAATTCTTCAAGATGACCGACGAGATCGGCTTGTTGAAGGAAGCCGCCCGCCGCCACGTGGCGCCGATGATCCTGTTCGTCGCCGACACCGACCGCGTGTCGAGCCGCGCGCATGAAATGCTGCGCCAGCAGATCCCGCGGATCAGCCTGATCACCGTGGACAACGAATATGTCGTCCGCGGCGAGCTGCCGCCTGCCATGGCCGGCGGACGGCTGTTCCGTCTGCCGGCGCTGCCGGGCTTCCTGAAGACCTATATCGACCGGCTCAACTTCTCCTTCACCGGCTATCTGCGCCAGGAGAAGGACTCGTCGACCGAATTGCACCAGTGGATCCGGCGGAACTATCTCGCCTTCCGGGAGCTCGAGCTCAGCCTGATTCTGCAGAGTTCTTAATTATTTTACCCGGGTAATATTGACTGATCGCCTGGCGGCTTGTATGACCTCGCGCGACACCATTCCCCGCGAGACCGAGCCAATGAGCATCGACCGAAAGGCCGCGATTGCCGCCTACAAGGAGCGCAAGGCCGCTGGCGGCATCTACGTCGTCCGCTGCGCGGCGACAGGCGAAGCCTGGGTCGGCCAGGCACTCGATCTGGAGAAGGTCCCCAACCGGATCTGGTTCACGCTGCGCCAGGGCGGACATCCCTGCCGCTCCCTTCAGGCGGCATGGAACGCGCATGGCGCCGCGGGCATCAGGTTCGCCGAATGCGAGCGGCTGGACGAGGAGGACGTGAGCTATGTCCGCGACGCGCTGCTGAAGGAGCGCATGCTACATTGGCTGTCGGAGCTGAAGGCCGAGGCGATCTAAGGCCAGCGCTTGCCGCGGGCTCCTTCACCTCTCGCGCGTGCGGAAGAGGGAGCGCATCTCCTACGCGGCTCTATTCAATGCCCCTCGAACGTCATCAGGGTACGCACGGGCACGTCCATGGCGCGCAGCTTGGCAGCGCCGCCGAGCTCCGGCAGGTCGACGATGAAGCAGGCCGCGACCAGGTTGGCGCCGATCTGCCTGAGCAGCTTCACCGCGCCCTCGGCGGTGCCCCCGGTGGCGATGAGGTCGTCGACCAGGATGACGCGCTCGCCGGGCGCGACCGCATCCACATGCATCTCCATCTCGTCGATGCCGTACTCCAGCGAATAGGCGATGCGCACCGTGGTGTGTGGCAGCTTGCCTTTCTTGCGGATCGGTACGAACCCGGCCGAGAGCTGATGCGCCACCGCGCCGCCGAGGATGAAGCCGCGCGCCTCCATACCGGCGACCTTGTCGATCTTGTTACCGGCCCAGGGATGCACGAGCTCGTCGACCGCGCGGCGGAACGCGCGCGCATCGGCCAGGAGCGTGGTGATGTCGCGGAACATGATCCCGGGCTTGGGATAGTCGGGGATCGTTCGAACGCTCGCCTTCAGATCGTAGTCAAAAGTCATTGGTGCCTCTCAATCGACGCCCGCACTCAGCCGGAATGCGTTCTCGACAATTCGTAAACCCACCTCGCCGCCGAGCGACATCAGCGACTCCGGATGGAACTGCACGCCGGCGACCGGCAACGTCTTGTGCTCGAGGGCCATGGCGACGCCGTCCTCGGTGCTCGCCGTGACCGACAGAACTTCCGGCATGCTGTCGCGCTCAACATACAGCGAATGATAGCGGCCGATCACGATCTCATTCGGAAGGTTGCGCATCAGGCGCCCACCCCGCACCTGCACCCGCGAGGGCCGGCCGTGGGCGGGATACGTCAGTTGCCCGAGCTCGCCGCCAAAATATTCGCCGATTGCCTGCACCCCGAGGCAGACGCCGAACACCGGCAGCTTCTTCTGAAGCGCCGCGTCGATGGTCTTTTTGATCCCGAAATCCTCCGGGCGGCCTGGTCCGGGCGACAACACCAGCAAATCCCATGTCTTCTGCTTGAGCATGTCGAGCGCATGCACATAGCGGACCACGGTGACGCTGGCGCCGACCTGGCGGAAATAGTCGGCGAGCATGTGCACGAAACTGTCGTCATGGTCGATCAGCAGCACGTTCTTGCCCGAGCCGGTCGCATCGGGCGCGAAGGTCGACAAAGGCTTTGGCGGATCGCCGCGCAGCGCCTGGAACAGGGCGGCGGCCTTCACCTGGCACTCGCGGTCTTCAGCGGCCGGATCGGAGTCGAACAGGCAGGTCGCGCCGACACGCACCTCGGCAAGCCCATCCTTCATGCGGATGGTACGAATGGTCAGGCCGGTGTTGATGCTGCCGTCGAAATTCACCGCGCCGATCGCACCCGCATACCAGCGGCGCGGCGAGCGCTCGTGATCCTCGACGAACTGCATCGCCCAGAGCTTCGGAGCGCCGGTGACGGTGACGGCCCAGGCATGGGTGAGGAATGCATCGAGCGCGTCGAAGCCGGGACGCAACATGCCTTCGACGTGGTCGACGGTGTGAAAAAGTTTTGAGTAGGTCTCGATCTGCCGCCGCGCCAGCACCTTGATGGTGCCGGGCACGCAGACGCGCGCCTTGTCGTTACGATCGACGTCGGTGCACATGTTGAGCTCGAACTCGTCCTTCTCCGAGTTCAGGAGCTGGCGGATCTGCTCGGCATCGCCGATCGCATCCGTGCCGCGCGCGATGGTGCCCGAGATGGGGCAGGTCTCTACGCGACGGCCATCAGAGCGCACGAACATCTCCGGCGAAGCCGACACGAGAAACTCGCCGTCGCCGAGATTCATCAGCGCGCCGTAGGGCGACGGGTTGATGACGCAGAGACGCTGGAACACTTCCGCAGGCGAGCGCTCGCAGGGCTCGGCGAAGAGCTGTCCCGGCACGGCCTCGAAGAGATCGCCGCGGGCAAAGGCCGCGCGCGCGGTCTCGACCGTCGCCTGATATTCGCCGGGCGCATGATCGGCAAAGCCCTGCCGCGGCGTCTTGAGATACGGGCTGTCCGCGGTCTCGCGCGGCAGACCTTCGGTCGATTTGCCCTTCCAAGTGAAGTCGTAGCTCAGCACCACGCCACGGCCGGTGGCGCGGTCATAGGCGAGCAGGCGATCGGGCACATAGAGCACGATGTCGCGCTGGTCCTTTTCACGCGGGCGCTTCTGCACGAGATCCTCGATCTGGAAGACGAGGTCGTAGGCGAACGCCCCGAACAGGCCGAGCAGCCCGTCATCATTGGCGGAGAAGGCGCTGACGAGATCGCGCACCAGCGACATCACGCTGGCGCGCCGCGTGCGCTGGTCCTCCTCGACCGGCGCATCTCCGCGGATGATGTGGCCGGCAAGCCGCGAGGCCGTCTTCTCGGAGATCACCACGCAGGGCTCGCGCAGGACATCGGCGAGGAAGGCGATCAGCACCTGGCCGCGCTGGTTCAGCGCTTCGAGCTGGAAATTGACGCCTGATGTTTCGAGCTTGAGCGGCGGATCGGAGAAGCCGAGGTCAAAACTCTCGTAGCGGCCGGGCACGGTGGTGCCCGACGACAGCACCACACCGCGGCGACGGTCGAGCAGGTTGACGAGATCGTCGAGCCGGCTGGCGCCGCCGCTGAATTGCTCCGCCACGCGCGTGATCGCGAGACCCGCGCGGGTCACATAGTCGCTTCTGGCCGGAAGGGCAAAGACTGTCCTGTTCATGTGATCCTCTTGGGCTCCTCTTACGAGACTTGCCGAGGGAACGCCACACAGGACAAACGATCAGGCCGCCGCTCTGCGTTGGCGACCTTCGACGATTTGGGAAAATGAAATCGCACCGGCCACCTCTTTAGGAGGTGCGCCACCAAAGACGGGATGGGCGGACGGCGGTGCTCATGGGGGAACTACACACCATGGCGCGGGGACGGCGTCAAGATGGCGAGGCCCCCTCGATCGCCAAAATGGTGCGGCGGCGCCGCGAAAATGCATCATGCGGAGGTCTGAATGCTGTCGCGGCCAGCGGCCGCCTCTGCCGCATGGCGCTCGATTTCGGCGCGCGTTACGGTGAGCGCGGCTTTGCCGTCTGATCCGACGATGTCGGCGCGGTCGCGGAGAGTCGCAATCATAGTGGCGGTCGTTCCGGTGACTGCGCACCATGCCGCCCATTCATCGCCCACCTCAACTGCCGTGATCATCGCGGCTGGACCTAGATCCGACCTTCGCAGGAGCAAATCGATGGCTTCGGCGGCCAGGTTTTGCTCCGCAACCCTAGAGAAATTCCCGACAGTGTCCGCGCCCACGACAGATAGTCGCGCACCGACAACTGGCGGCTGGAAAGTCTTCAAATTCTCAAGCTTCACATCCTCGAGCTTCGGAATCGGACTGCGCACGAGGTATTCATAGAGTCGTCCCCCCGTTTCTTCAAAGACGCATATCCGCGATCCCTTGTCGGTGCTGACACTGAAGGCCATGCATTGCTGGCCCTCCACGTCCATGTAGCTGCCCGCCCCGACCCCGAGTTTGAGCTCCGCCGCTGCTCCGCATGCCGCGGCGATCGTGATTTGCAGGCGATCAGTCATCTGGACGCGAATCTGATGCACGCTTTGCCAAATCCGGCGCGGCGTCAGATGTGGTTGGAGTTGGGCAAGCCGATCGATTTCGGAAGCGTACTGCTCGCGTTTTACGGCGCGCAATTCCGGCCAGCCCGCGATCCATCGGGCCGCGAGCGTGGTCATCGGCTGCTGTCGCTCCGCCTCGTAGAAGCGCTCTATCAAGTTCATCGAGGGTTGCGGCGCGCTCGGAGAATCCGTTCTGCGCTGCAGCCTCGCCGGGGTTTGCTTCCACCCACGCCACCATTTCTTGCAATATCTAGTGTTGCGCGCTCGCTCCCATCGCCTTCAGTGCCGCGAGCGCATCTTCAGATGTCGTTGGAAGCTGGTTGGCGCCCGTGTTGCCGATGAACTGGCTATGACCACCGTTGTTGACCTGAGCGAGATAATAGTCGGCGTGATATGCCTGCATGGCCACAGCCGGCATTTCATGCCGCGCGTAGATGCCGACACGTTGAATTGCGTTGACGAAATCGACGATAGCACAGGTCAGATAGTAAGCCTTCTCGGGGTTGCTAGCCGCTTCCAGCGCATCGCTAGGTACGACAACAGTTGATAAACGGCCACCTACGATCATCGCGCACCCACATTCGCCCCAATGGCGTAACGTCTTACACCTACACTTGTAACTTGCAATGAACGTCAAGCCACTGCAAGAGCGCTAGTGCCTGCGCGCCGATCGTACTGTGCGATCCTCGTCGATGTCGTCATGGGCGCGCCGCGGGACCTAATACGCCCCGACCCCATATCCGATCGCCCTGAATCCGGCGTCGGGGACATAGCGGAATTCGAACGTGAACTCGGAATTCGCATCATGCCAGGTCAGCGCGCAGCGGCTGTCGGGCAGCGACAGGAGCTTTGCGGTGTGCACATGCTTGCGCATGAAGGGCGTGAACAGCGTGTCGTAGCGTTGCAGGAATTCTGCCTCGCTCTTGACCGGGCCGCTCTGAACGTCGTGCTTGCCTTCCGCCGACCAGAACTCGACGGGAAAAGCGATCAGCTTGACGATGCGGCTCTTGTCGTTCGCATTCGCCGCGCCTTCGAAGTCAGTCCGGAAGGTCTGAAATTCCGGCCCGTTGCACGCCGGATCCTTGGCCCAACAAGGCGCGATAAAGGCGGTCACGAACAATGATGCGATCAGCAAGGCTTTCATGGGGATGCTCGGCGCCAATGTGTTGGCTCCGACGCGTGACCGCGCCAAAGCAGCCGCCCGATGCCGGGCGGCTTGCCTTGTGTCGCATCAGCGCGCCGCTGCGTTCATCCCAGATGCTTCTTGAAAAACTCCGTCGCGCGGCCCCAGGCGAGCTCGGCGGCCTCGCGGTCGTGCACGGCCTGGCGCTGCTCGTTGACGAAGGCGTGCTCGGCGTCATAGCGAAACAGCTCCAGCGACTTGCCGGCGGCTTTCATGGCCTTTTCGAAACCACCGACGAGTTCCGGGGTGCACCAATCGTCCTTGTTGGCGAAATGCGCCTGGAGCGGGATCTTGACGTCAGCGGGCTTGGCCGCCTGCTCCGGCGGGATACCGTAAAACACAACGCCGGCCGCAAGCTCCGGGATCTTGGTCGCGCCGATGATGGTCACGGCACCGCCGAGGCAAAAGCCGGTCAGGCCGACCTTGGCGCCGTTGCGCGAAAGATATTGCGCGGCGCCGCGCACGGTCTGCGTGGTGGCGTCCATGAAGTCGAGCGAGTTCATCTCGCGATTGGCCGCATCGGTGTCGTGATAGGGCACCACCTTGCCCTTGTAGAGGTCGGGCGCGAGCGCATCGAAGCCGGCAAGCGCAAAGCGGTCGCACAGGCCCTTGATCTGGTCCGACAATCCCCACCATTCCTGGATCACGACCACGCCCGGCACATTGCCGCGCGCGGCATTGGCGAGATAGCCCGAGGTATCCTTGCCGTCCGGACGCTTGAAGGTGATGACGGTGCCCATGCTTTCCTCCGACGAGTTTATGGGGTCGTTGCGGGTATTTTGGCCGTTGTATGCGCGGGGCGCAATCCACACTCCCGGCATTCCGGGTTCGATGCTGACGCATCGCCCCGGAATGACGCCAACATTAAAAAAGCCCCCTGGCGGGGGCTTTTCCATTTCCATGGCTATTCGACCGCTCAGTGCGCGTCGGCCCAGACCTTCTTCTTGGTGAAGTACATCAAGCCGGTGAAGATGATGAGGAACACGAACACCTGGAAGCCGAGCTGCTTGCGCGCCTCCATGTGCGGCTCCGCGGTCCACATCAGGAACGTGGTGACGTCCTTGGCGTATTGCGCGACCGTGGTCGGCGAACCGTCGTCATAGGTGACCTGGCCGTCGTTCAGCGGCTTCGGCATCTTGATGGCGTGGCCCGGGAAGTACTTGTTGAAGTAGGAGCCTTCCGGGATGGTCACACCCTCCGGCACCTTGTCCTCAAAGCCCTGGAGCACCGCGGCGACGTAGTCCGGGCCCTGCTCCTGGTACTGGGTGAAGAAGTCGAAGATGAACCAGGGGAAACCGCGACCATAGGAGCGTGCCTTGGTGATCAGCGACAGGTCGGGCGGCGCCGCGCCGCCATTCGCCGCGCGAGCCGCCTGCTCGTTCGGGAAGGGCGACGGGAAGTAGTCCGCCGGGCGGCCCGGGCGCTCGAACATCTCGCCCTGGTCGTTCGGACCGTCCTTGATCTTGTACTCGGAGGCAAACGCCGACGCCTGCGCCGCGGAATAGCCGGGGCCGCCGGCTTCCGCGAGGTTGCGGAAGGCGATGTAGGACAGGCCGTGGCAGTTGGAGCAGACCTCCTTGTAGACCTTCAGGCCGCGCTGGAGCGCACCGCGGTCGAACTTGCCGAAGGGACCGGCGAACGACCACTTGTTGCCTGGCGGCCTGTCCCCGCCCTCGGCGCGGGCATCGCCGAGCGTTGCTGCGAACAGCGCGCCGGCAGCAACCAGAGCAACCACGATGGAGGCCGCGACCTTGCCGCCCTTGGCAAGCACCGCATCCGCAATCGAGTTCGGCACTGGCCGCGGGGTCTCGATGCGCGAGAGCAGCGGCAGCACGATCAGGAAGTAGGCGAAGTAACAGACCGTCAGGATGCGGCCCGCGATCACGTAGATGCCCTCCGGCGGCTGCGCGCCGAGATAGCCGAGCAGTACCGCGACCACGACGAAGATCCAGAAGAACTGCTTGGCGAGCGGACGATACTTCGAGGACCTCGTCTTGGCGCTGTCGAGCCAGGGGAGGAAGGCCAGCACGATGATCGCCGAGAACATCGCGATGACACCCGCGAGCTTGTTCGGGATCGAGCGCAGGATCGCGTAGAACGGCAGGTAGTACCATTCCGGCACGATGTGCGGCGGCGTCACGCCCGGGTTCGCCGGGATGTAGTTGTCGGCGTCGCCGAGATAGTTCGGCATGTAGAAGATGAACCAGGAATAGAGGATCACGAAGCAGGATACGCCGAACAGGTCCTTGATCGTCGCATACGGCGTGAACGCCACCGTGTCCTTCTCGGTCTTGGCCTCGACGCCGTCCGGATTGTTTTGCCCGGCGACGTGCAGCGCCCAGACGTGCAGCACGACGACGCCCGCGATGATGAACGGTAGCAGATAGTGCAGCGAGAAGAAGCGGTTCAGCGTCGGATTGCCGACGGAATAGCCACCCCAGAGCAGCGTCACGATGCTCTCGCCGAAATAGGGAATGGCGGAGAACAGGTTGGTGATGACGGTGGCGCCCCAGAAGCTCATCTGGCCCCACGGCAGCACATAGCCCATGAAGCCGGTCGCCATCATCAGGAGGTAAATGATGACGCCGAGGATCCACAACACCTCGCGCGGCTCCTTGTAGGAGCCGTAGTACAGTCCGCGCAGCATGTGGACGTAGACGGCGAAGAAGAACATCGACGCGCCGCAGGCGTGCATGTTGCGGAGCAGCCAGCCGTAGTTCACGTCGCGCACGATCAGTTCGACCGACTTGAAGGCCAGATCGGCGTGCGGCGTATAGTGCATCGCCAGGATCACGCCGGTGACGATCTGCATCCCGAGCATGAAAGACAGGATGGCGCCGAAGGTCCACCAGTAGTTCAGGTTACGCGGCGTCGGATAAGCGACGAACGAGGAATGCATAAGACCAAAGATCGGCAGCCGCCGCTCGATCCATTTCAGGGCTGGATTGCTCGGCTGGTAGTCGGAGGGTCCGCTCATGATGCGATCCTGAGGAAATAAACGACGCGACGGCTCGAAGCTTCGGGCGCGGGGTCCGAAGCTCAGCCGATCTGGATTTTGGTGTCGGAGACGAACTGATACGGCGGCACCGTCAGGTTCGCGGGCGCCGGCCCCTGGCGGATGCGGCCCGAAGAGTCGTACTGCGAGCCGTGGCAGGGGCAGAAGAAGCCGTCGTAGTTGCCCTCATGGGCGATCGGGATGCAGCCGAGATGGGTGCAGATGCCGATCACGACCAGCCACTGCTCGTGCCCGGTCTTGACCCGCGCCTCGTCGGACTGCGGATCGGGCAGGCTCGCGACGTTCACCGCGCGCGCCTCGTCAATCTGCTTCTTGGTGCGATGGCTGATGTAGATCGGCTTGCCGCGCCAGAACACCTTGATGTCCTGGCCCTCGGCGACCGGGGTCAGATCGACCTCGATCGGCGCACCGGCGGCGATCGTCGAGGCGTCCGGATTCATCTGGGAAATGAACGGCCAGAGCGTCGCAACGCCCCCCACTGCCGCTGCTGCCCCCGTTGCAACGAAAAGGAAATCACGGCGTGTCGGATGGTCCGCCGAAGACGCTGTCGTCACGATTCCAACCCTTTCTTCTTATGCGACCGGCGGAACCGCCCCAGGGGGCGCCCAAAGGTCCCCAGAACAGGCTGCCGGCGCCCGCGGCCCCCCGCGGCGGCAGAACTTTGCTTGATCCGCGCCAAAACGAGCGAAACAGCAGTCCAGAATCGTTCTATTGGCACCCTTGCCGGGCGAGCGCAAGCCCGCTATCGGCGCGGAAGCGTGCAATGCACGAATTCCCGGCCCACCGATGTTTTATTGAGACAATTCCAGCCGCAACCGACCCGTCATCACGCCATGCAGATAGCGCTTTTCCAGCCCGACATTCCCCAGAACACCGGCACGATTCTCAGGCTTTGTGCCTGTCTGGACATGGCCGCCCATATCATCGAGCCGGCAGGTTTTCCCGTCTCCGACCGCCTGTTCCGCCGCGCGGGAATGGACTATCTGAACCAGGTCAGCATGACCCGTCACGACTCCTGGTCGAAATTTCAGGCCTGGCGCACGGAACAAGGGTACCGGCTGCTGCTGTTCACCACCAAGGGCGCGACCAACTACCTTGATTTTCGCTACCAGCCGTCGGACATCCTGCTGCTCGGGCGCGAGAGCGCAGGAGTCACCGACGAGGTGGTCGCGGCCGCAGATGCGCGGCTCGTCATCCCGATCAGGCCGGGGCTGCGCTCGCTCAATGTGGCGATGACCGCGGCGATGGCCGCAGGCGAAGCGCTGCGGCAGGTCCGCGATATTCAAACCTAGCGTTTCAAGGAGAGGATTTGTGAGTTACGCGGTCAAGGAGATCTTCCTGACCCTGCAAGGCGAAGGCGCCCATGCCGGGCGCGCTTCCGTGTTCTGCCGCTTTGCCGGCTGCAACCTCTGGAGCGGGCGCGAGGCCGACCGCGCCGGAGCCATTTGCCAGTTCTGCGACACGGACTTCGTCGGTACCGATGGCACGCTGGGCGGACGCTACGCCACCGCGGAGGAGCTTGCGGCGACGATCGCCGCGCAATGGACGGGAACCCAAGAAAGGCATCAAGGGAACCGTTATGTCGTGCTGACCGGTGGCGAGCCGCTCTTGCAGGTAGACGCCCCTCTGGTCGATGCGCTACATGCGAACGGCTTCGAGATCGGGGTCGAAACCAACGGTACGATCCTCCCGCCGGACGGACTCGACTGGATCTGCGTCAGTCCGAAAGCGGGAAGCGATCTCGTCGTGCGGCGCGGTCACGAGCTGAAGCTTGTCTATCCGCAAGCGCAGGCGCTGCCGGAAGCTTTCGAAGCTCTCGCCTTCGAGCGGTTCTCGCTGCAACCGATGGACGGGCCAGACGTGGCCGAGAACACCGCGCGCGCCATCGATTATTGCCTGCGCCACCCGCAATGGCGGCTCAGCGTGCAAACACACAAGACGCTCGGCATCAGGTAGCTGGCATCAGATAGGGCTGACGTTCACAAGATGTGGGAATTGACGAAATCATTTCGCTTCGAGGCGGCGCACACGCTGTCGGGTACCACTTTTGGCGCGGCGAGCGAGGAGATTCACGGCCACTCCTTCCGCGCCGAGGTGAGCTTGCGCGGCACGCCGGATCCCGTGACCGGCATGGTGGTCGATCTCGGCCTCCTCCAGCGCGCGATCGAGGATGTGCGCCTCACGCTCGACCACAAGTTCCTCAACAAGATCGAGGCGCTGGGCATCCCGACGCTTGAAAATCTCTCGCGCTACGTCTGGGAGCGCCTGGCACATCTCGGCGGGCTGACCCGCGTCAGCATCCATCGCGACAGTTGCAACGAGAGCTGCACCTATTACGGTCCGCAGAGCTAGATTCGTAGGGTGGGCAAAGCTCCGCCGAAGCTCGAAAGAGCGAAGGCGGAAGCGTGCCCACCTCTTTGGCAAACGCAGTGGCAGCGGTTGCAGAAGTGGTGGGCACGGCGCTAGAGCGCCTTTGCCCACCCTACGCGTCTCGCAAGTCGGCGACGGGAATTGCACATGGACGTTTCGATGATCGAAGACCGCAAGGCACGCGCGCGGAGCTGGTTTGAGGCTCTGCGCGACGACATCTGCGCAAGCTTCGAGCGGCTCGAGGACGACGCGCCGCAAGGTCTCCATCCCGGTGCGGCCGGCCGCTTCGTGCGCACGCCCTGGCAGCGCAGCGACCACACTGGCGCGCCCGGCGGCGGCGGCGTGATGTCGATGATGCATGGCCGCCTGTTCGAGAAAGTCGGCGTGCACTGCTCGACCGTGCATGGCGAGTTCGCCCCCGAGTTTCGCGCGCAGATCCCGGGCGCGGCAGAGGACCCACGCTTCTGGGCCTCCGGCATCTCGCTGATCGCGCACATGCGCAATCCGAACGTACCCGCCGTGCACATGAACACGCGCTTCGTCGTCACGACGAAAGCCTGGTTCGGCGGCGGCGCCGATTTGACGCCGGTGCTCGAGCGGCGGCGCACACAGGAAGACGCCGATACGATCGCCTTCCATGCCGCGATGCAGGAAGCCTGCACCGGGCCGAACGGAGTCGCCGATTACGACAAGTACAAGAAATGGTGCGACGAATATTTCTATCTGCCGCACCGGAAAGAAGCCCGCGGCATCGGCGGCATCTTCTACGACTGGCATGACAGCGGCGACTGGGACGCCGATCTCGCCTTCACCCAGGACGTCGGCCGCGCCTTCCTGAAGATCTATCCGGAGCTCGTG
>NZ_JBANBA010000124.1:0-27357 GCF_059803475.1 Bradyrhizobium sp. UFLA05-89
GCCTCGAGCAGGGGCGCACAGTAAGCCCGTCGGTCACCACCATCGATGCGCTGGCCCGCGCGCTGCGCCTTTCCAGGACCGAGCATGCGCATCTGAAGGCGCTGGCGCGCGACGGCGCGAGGGGTGCGTTCACGCGCGAGGTCGTGCCGCCGCCGATCCTGCGGCTGATCGAGAGCCTGAACCAGCCGGCCTACATTGTTGGACGGCGCTGGGACGTGCTGGCGTGGAACGATGCCGCCGAGGAGGTCTTTGCGTTCGGGAAGCTAGCGGAGGAAGATCGCAACACGATGCTTCTCATGATGACCAACAAGCAGACGCGAAAGGCTTACGGTGCGAGCTGGGCGGAAGTGGCAAAACGCATGGTGGCGATGTTTCGCGCAACACATGACGTATGGGCGGGCGATCCCGCGTTTGTGGCGTTGCTGACGCGGCTGCGGCAGGGCAGTCCGGAATTCGTCAAATGGTGGGAAGCGCACGAGATCCGCAGCACCGCCTCGGGCCTCAAGACCATGTCTCATCCCACCCTGGGCGTGCTTCATTTCGAGCACACGAGTTTTCAGGCCAATGACGATCCGGCGTTGAAGCTCGTCATCTACACGCCGGTGTGAGCGCGTAAGCGCAAGGGCCAAGCGTCAGATTTCGAGAGCCGAACGGAAATGTTGCGATCAGCCGGAGCGATGAAGACAAGCTCCGGCAAGGGCTTGTTCCCGGTTCTGTGGGCCGAAGGAAGCCTATTTCGACAAGTCGTGGCAACTCGACGATATCGTGCAGGTGAGTGAGACAGTCGGGCGCCAGTGACGAGGTTGATCTAGATCAACCGCCGTCGCGCCGTCCGATTCAAGCTGCGCATTGCTACGCCTGCATCCAAGCCTTGCTTGGAGCGCGGCGTGTCTCTCGTTTCGACTTGTGTCGGCTCCTCAGGAAAACTTGAGCACCGGGAGGACAGCATGAAGACGAACGTCGCAATCAATCGTCGGAAGTTCCTGCTTGGAAGCACAGCACTCGTCACCACATCTGCAGTCGCCACGCGACCTGAGCCTTCGCAAGCGCAGGGCCCGCTGAAGGAGTACAAACCCGGGCAGGCGTTTTCCGGTGTGATCGGCCGAACCTTTGACGTATCCAAACCGGCATGGCCAGCGCCCGTCCGGGCGCGGGAGGGCGCGCCGAACGTGCTGTTCATCGTTCTCGATGACACCGGCTTCGGGCACATCGGTTGTTTCGGGAGCCCGATCAACACACCCAATCTGGATGCACTCGGCGCTGATGGGCTGCGCTACAACAATATGCATACCACCGCACTGTGTTCGCCATCGCGTTCCTGCTTCCTGACGGGGCGCAATCACCATTCGAATGGGATGGCATGCATCACTGAAGGCTCGGAGGGCTTTCCGGGAGCCAATGGACAGATCCCGTTCGAGAACGGCTTTCTGTCGGAAATCCTTCAGCAGAACGGCTACAATACCTATTGCCTCGGCAAATGGCATCTGACGCCGGCCGAACAGACTTCAGCGGCCGGCCCTTACGACCGCTGGCCTCTCGGCCGTGGATTCGAGCGCTACTATGGATTCCTCGGCGGGGATACACATCAGTACTACCCGGAGCTAGTGCGGGATAACAGCCAGACGGAGCCAGAGAAGACGCCGGAGGAGGGGTACCACCTCACGCCCGACCTCGTCAGCAAGGCGAAGGGCATGATTGCGGACTCCAAACAGGTGGCGCCCAACAAGCCGTTCTTCATGTACTTCGCCACGGGAGCCATGCACGCGCCGCATCATGTTCCGAAGGAGTGGGCCGACAAGTACAAGGGCAAGTTTGACGCAGGTTGGGATGCCTATCGCAAGCAGGTTTTCGAGAAACAGAAGGCGCTTGGGATCATACCGTCGAACACGGCTCTGTCGCGACACGATCCAGACGTGCAGGACTGGGACAAGCTGCCGTCCGATGAGCGCCGCCTCTACGCCCGAATGATGGAAGTGTTCGCAGGATATCTGGAGCACACCGACCACTACATCGGCGAGCTGATCACCTTCCTCAAGGACATGGGCGAATACGACAACACGCTCATCATGGTGGTTTCAGACAACGGCGCAAGCGCCGAGGGCGGCCCGCACGGCTCGGTGAACGAAGGCAAGTTCTTCAACAACGTGCCGGACGACCTGCAGCAGAATCTCGCGGCGATCGACGACCTGGGCGGCCCGAAATACTTCAATCATTACGCCTGGGGCTGGACACATGCCGGCAACACGCCGTTCCGGCGCTGGAAGCGGGAAACCTACCGCGGCGGCGTCTCCGACCCGTTCATGATCATCTGGCCGAAAGGCATCAAGTCCAAGAGTGAGATACGCACGCAGTATTGTCATGCCATTGATATGGTGCCGACGGTGCTGGACGCGCTCGGCATCGAGCCGCCGGTCCAAATTCGCGGCGTTACGCAGTCACCCCTGCAGGGCTTCAGCCTCACGTCGTCGTTTGACGATGCAAACGCGGCGCCGCTGCACTTCACGCAGTACTTCGAGATGTTCGGCCATCGCTCACTCTACCACGACGGCTGGCGCGCAGTCTGTCCATGGCCGGGTACGTCGTTCACCGAGTCCGGCCGGACGTTTGGCGCCGCCATCGACTACGCCAAGCTGATCGAACTCGATGCCAAGGGTTGGGAGCTTTACAATCTCAAGGAGGATTTTGCGGAAACCAACAATCTCGCTGACAAGGAGCGCGACAGACTGATCGCGATGATCGGCATGTGGTACGTCGAGGCCGGCAAATACGACGTCCTGCCGGTCGACAGTCGCGGTACGTCGCGGCTCGGCGATCCACGGCCGCAGATCGCGGCCAATCGCAAACGTTATTTGTATTATCCGGGCACCCAAATGGTGCCCAGCAACGCAGCGCCTTACCTGATCAATGTTGCACATTCGATCTCGGTGCACGCCAACGTGCCGAGGGGCGGAGCGGAAGGTGTGCTGCTCTCGATGGGCGGCTGCGATGGCGGCTTCGTCTTCTACGTCCAGAATGGCAAGCTGACCTACGGCTACAACTACGTCGCCGATCAGCGTTTCAAGGTGCAGTCGGACACAGCTATCCCCGAAGGCGATCACATCTTCAGCTTTGAGTTCACACCGACAGGCAAGGCGGACATCCCTGAGGGCAGGGGCGTACCGGCAAGCATCAAGCTGTTTGTCGACGGCAATCCCATCGGCAACGGCGATTTGCCCGTCACCATACCGTTGTCGTTGGGCTTGGCGGCTGGCGTTTGTGTCGGCGCCGATGCCGGTTCGCCGGTGATGGATACGGACTACAAGGCGCCATTCCCGTTCACCGGGACGGTGAAGAAAGCTCTCGTGGATGTAACCGGTGAACCCGTCGAGGACATGGCTGCGAAGATGAGGATGTACCTCGCGCGCCAATGAGCGGTCTCACCTTGTAGCGAGGTCCGTTCATGGCCCGATCTGAGACTCTGCGGCGGTTACTAAAGGTGTCAGCTCACCGGGGCTGACTTGAAGCAATCGCGGGACGCGATTGTGGCAATGACGATTCGGCGTTGAAGCTCGTCATCTGCGCGCCGGTCTACGCCGTTGATTTAGATCAAACGGGACCGATGCGTTGCAGCGATACTTGCGACGAGCGCCGGACAAAGCAGCGGGTTTTCAGGATGTGGGAACAAATTCGCGCCGTCTGGCGGGCATCGTCCGTTTTCATTGTCGGGCTGGCCGTGATTTTCGGCGGGATCTATCTGGTCGGACACCTGTCTTCATCGACGAATCCGCCATCTGCCGCAGCCCCCACCTCTGATCAAGCCGCCTCGTCGGACCAAGGTCGCAATCGGGGCCAGCCGGCCGTCGCCTCGACCGAGACGCCGTCGCCACAAGGCGGCAGCGCGAAGCAACCTGCGCAGCAGCTCGCTCAATCAGGCAAGGCGCCTGCTCAGCCGCCGGTCGATCAGAACAATCCCGCACCGACACCAAAGCCGTCGGCGAACGCAGCCGCGGCATCTCCGGCCGCTGCTGCCTCGCCGTCCGCTGATGACCACAGGGCGGCGAACATCCAGCCTCCAAGCGCAACGCCGTCGCTGCCCGCCGCCCCGTCACCATCCGCTCATGACCATATGGCACAGGGCAACACGCCGCAGGCGAGCGCAACGACCGGACAATCACCTGCGGCACCAGCCTCCAACGCTCCGCCGCCCGCGTCCAATGCCGCAACGGCTGCCTCGAATGCCGCGCCGGGCATCGGCGATGCTACGGCAGGTCGTCTGGTCTTCAGGAAGTGCCAGGCTTGTCATTCCACCGAGCCCGGCAAAAACATGCTCGGCCCGTCGCTGGCCGGCGTCATCGGCCGCAAGGCCGGTACGGAGGCTGGTTACAATTATTCGCCCGCGATGAAATCGGCTGACATCGTGTGGAGTGTGCAGACGCTCGACCAATATCTGGCCGATCCGGCGAAGGTCGTGCCGGGCAACAAGATGCCGTTCCCCGGCCTCAAGACCGATCATGACCGGGCCGACGTCATCGCATATCTCGCGGGCGGCACGCAGCCCGCGGCCACCGCCGCTCAGCAGCCTTCGCAGGCTACGCCGCCGCCCACGCCACAGCCGGCCCAGACACAGGCGGCGCAAGCCGCGCCAGGTCCCTCCGTCACCTACATTCCCGACGCGCGATACACCTTGCGTTCGGGGATCGCGGAAGGGCGAATGGTCTATATCGGTGAGGGCGGCGAGATCGACGGCAAGGTCAATCCGGTCTTGACTGCCGTCGAGGGACAGGTGGTTCAACTCACTCTGATCAATGGCGAAGGGGCGCAGCACGATATCGCCTTTCCCGACCAGAACACCACCTCGCCACGCGTCACCGGAAAGGGTGCAAGCACGACGATCGCATTCCGCGCCGATAAGTCCGGGGACTTCGTTTATTTCTGCAGCGTGCCCGGCCATCGGCAAGCCGGAATGGAAGGTCAATTCCTGGTTACCCCGCGCCCGCCGCCTCAGGCGGTGGTGGAAGCCGATATTTCACGCGAGCCCGCCGACGTGCCGCCGCCGATCGGCAAACGCGATCCGCAAACCGTGCGTGTCGACCTCTTGAGCGTCGAGCTCGAAGGCCGGCTCGCGGAAGGAACGACGTTCGGCTACTGGACCTTCAACGGCAAGGTGCCGGGCCCGATGATCCGGGTGCGCGTCGGCGACACCATCGACATTCATCTGAAGAATTCCAGCGACAGCTCGATGATCCATTCGGTCGATTTCCACGCCGCGACGGGCCCGGGCGGCGGTGCGGCCGCTCTCCAGGTCGATCCCGGCCAGGAGAAATCAATGACATGGAAGGCGCTGGTGCCGGGCCTCTACGTCTATCACTGCGCCACCCCAATGGTCGCCGAGCATATTGCAAACGGCATGTACGGCATGATTCTCGCGGAGCCTGAAGGCGGCCTGCCGCCGGTGGATCACGAGTTCTATGTCATGCAGGGCGAAATCTATTCCGACATGCCCTTCGGCCAGCGTGGAAGCGCAGAGTTCAGCGTGGAGAAGCTTCTGAACGAACGTCCCGAATACTTCGTCTTCAACGGCTCAGTCGGAGCGCTGTCCAAGCTCCACCCACTGCACGCCAAGGTCGGCGAAACCGTGCGCATTTTCTTCGGCGTCGGCGGACCGAACTACACATCCTCATTCCATGTCATCGGGGAGATACTCGACAAGGTCTATACGTTTGGCGGACTTCAAAGCCCGCCGCATGAGGGAATTCAGACCGTCACCGTGGCGCCGGGCGGCGCGGTTGTCGTTGACTTCAAGCTGGAAGTGCCGGGCAATTACACGCTGGTCGATCATGCGCTTTCACGATTGGAGCGTGGGCTGTCGGGCATCCTGAGCGTGGAGGGTCCCCCGAACCCCGAAATCTTCAACGGCAAGGTGATGCCAGGCATGGGGCACTGACCACGCCTCCGGTGCAGAAATCGAACGATGGGATCTATACGACGTCACCCCGCTCTCGAGCACGGGATTTTTTTCAGGCCAAGGATCATCCCGCTTAGCAGCTTGTGATCTACACGCCGGTGTGAGCGAGCCGCATTGTGGAACAGCGCTCGCGAAATTGTGGCGACAATACGGAGACAAAAATATCGATTGTCATACTCGTGTTCACACCAAGATGTGAACACTCCTCCGCGAGCGGAGACTCAGCAGATTGACGCTGGAACCACTGCAAAAATAGAACCCAAATGAGTTCCAGGCGCGTGCGAGAAACATTCATTTACCTCGCGGGGCCTTTCGATAGGACTGTGGCGTCGCGGTTACAGCAATTCCGTCGATGGCTGGTAAGAGGTGCCCATGGCCCGGGGGCCTACTGAAGAAACTGGAACGGGAATCAAATGAAGAAGAGTTTGTTGCTTGTCACTGCTAGCCTCGTTGCGCTCAGCGCGGCTGCGCCGGCGGTGGCTGCTGACCTCGCAGCACGGCCTTATACGAAGGCGCCGCCTGCGGCGATCGCCGCGGTCTACGACTGGAGCGGCTTCTACATCGGTATCAACGGCGGCGGTGGTTCGGCTCACACGACCTGGGATTTCGTCGGCACGGGCACTGAAGGTTCGCACAACGCGACCGGCGGTACCGTCGGTGGTCAGATCGGCTATCGCTGGCAGACCGGGCAGTGGGTGTTCGGCGTCGAAGGCCAGGGCAACTGGGCCGACTTCTCCGGCGACAACGTCAGCCTGCTGTTCGCGGATCGCAACCGCAGCCGTATCGATTCGTTCGGTCTGATCACCGGTCAGGTCGGCTACGCCTGGAACAACGTGCTCGTTTACGTGAAGGGCGGCGCGGCCGTGGTCGGCGACAAGTTCGACGTCTACAGCACTGCCACCGGCGCGCTGCTTGCCTCGACCAGCCAGACCCGTTGGGGTGGCACGGTCGGTGCCGGCCTCGAAGTCGGCTTCGCTCCGAACTGGTCGGTTGGCGTCGAGTACAACCACATCTTCCTGCAGGACAAGGACGTCACCTTCACGGGTCTCGTGGGTACCGACCGCATCCGTCAGGACGTCGACATGGGTCTCGTCCGCCTGAACTACAAGTTCGGCGGCCCGATCATCGCGAAGTACTGATATTAGGTACCGACAGGATCGCTCCATTGGAGCGGTCGCGAAAGCCCCGGCCTTGCGCCGGGGCTTTTTTGTTTCGAGAATTCATCGAGTTAACCATTGAGTGCAAAGCCGGGTCGCGAGCCCCGTCGCGCAGCTTGACTCTTAGAACAAAAATAGAACAATGTTCTCTCTATGTTCTAGCGAGGGAGCAAGGCCATGTTGAAGATCTTCGTGGAAGAAGCCGCTGCACTGGCATCGATCACGCTGTTCGTCGGGATGATCGCGATCTGGGCGCAAGTCATCCCTCAGCTCTGATTCCCCAGCTCTGAGCGGGGGACCGGCGGCCGCTTGTTGAAAAGCGGGACGGCGCTAGGAATGTGCGCCCGCGCCATGGACTCTCCGTAGACTCTTGGCGGCCGAGGCACCACCATTGTCGGGCGAGTCGGGCCAACGGAGCGCGCATCCTGCGCCCAGGTCCGGCTGGTGTCCCCACGATGTTGAAAGGCCGTAAGCGACCATGCCGAGCGCCGGATTTGTCCATCTTCACGTTCACTCGGCCTATTCGCTGCTCAAGGGTTCGATCAAGATCGCCAAGCTCGCGGAGCTTGCGAAAAAGGACCATCAGCCGGCGCTGGCGCTGACCGACACCGACAACATGTTCGGTGCGCTGGAGTTCTCCGACAAGATGGCGGGCTCGGGCGTCCAGCCGATCGTCGGCTGCGAGCTCGCGATCGATTTCGGCGACCAGGATCCGAATGCGCGCAATGCGATTCTGCCCTCGCGGGTCGTGCTGCTGGCCGCGCAGGAGCGCGGCTATCGCAGCCTGATGCGGCTGAACTCGCGCGCGTTCCTCGAGACTCCCGACAGCCACGCGCCGTTCATCAAGTTCGATTGGCTTGACGGCGAGACCGACGGCTTGATCGCGCTCACGGGCGGTCCAGACGGGCCGATCTCGCTTGCGCTCGCGGCCGGCCACGCGGAGCTCGCGGCCACGCGCTGTGAGCGACTCGCCGGTCTGTTCGGCGACCGCCTCTACATCGAATTGCAGCGTCATGGCATCGACAAGGAACGCCGCATCGAGAGCGGGCTGATCGACATTGCCTATACGAAAGGCCTGCCGCTGGTTGCGACCAACGAGCCGTACTTCGCTTCGACCGACGATTACGAGGCTCACGATGCGCTGCTCTGCATCGCCGGCGGGCGGCTGATCGCCGAGACCGAGCGCGAGCAACTCACGCCCGATCACCGCTTCAAGACGCGCGCCGAGATGGCGGTGCTGTTCGCCGACATTCCGGAAGCGCTGGCCTCGACGATCGAGATCGCCGAACGCTGCTCGTTCCGACCGATGACGCGCAAGCCGATCCTGCCGTTCTTCACCGTCGGCGCCGCAGGCAGCTCCGATGCGGCCGCGGTCGAGGCGGGCGAATTGAAGCGGCAGGCGGAGGAGGGGCTTGCCAACCGCCTGCGCGTGCACGGCCTGTCGCAGGGCACGACCGAGGAGGACTACAACAAGCGGCTCGCCTTCGAGGTCGACGTCATCACCCGCATGAAATATGCGGGCTACTTCCTGATCGTCTCCGACTTCATCAAATGGGCGAAGTCGCAGGGCATTCCGGTCGGGCCGGGCCGCGGCTCCGGCGCAGGCTCGCTGGTCGCCTGGGCCTTGACCATCACTGATCTCGATCCGATCAAGTTCGGGCTGCTGTTCGAGCGCTTCCTCAATCCCGAGCGCGTCTCGATGCCGGACTTCGACATCGACTTCTGCCAGGACCGCCGCGGCGAGGTAATCAAGTACGTCCAGGAACGCTACGGCCGCGATCAGGTCGCCCAAATCATCACCTTCGGCACCCTGCAAGCGCGCGGCGTGCTGCGCGACGTCGGGCGCGTACTGCAAATGCCCTATGGGCAGGTCGACAAGCTGACCAAGCTGGTTCCGCAGAATCCGGCCGCACCGGTGACGCTGGCCGCCGCGATCGAGAGCGAGCCAAAGCTCCAGGCGTTTCGCGATGAAGACCCGGTGGTGGCGCGCGCCTTCGACATTGCCCAGCGCCTCGAGGGCCTGACGCGCCACGCCTCGACGCACGCGGCCGGCATCGTGATCGGCGATCGCCCCCTGAGCGAGCTCGTGCCGATGTATCGCGATCCCAAGTCCGACATGCCGGTGACCCAGTTCAACATGAAATGGGTCGAGCCCGCGGGCCTCGTGAAGTTCGACTTCCTCGGCCTGAAGACGCTGACGGTCCTCGACGTCGCGTGCAAACTGCTCAAGCCGCGCGACATCCATGTCGATCTCGCGACGCTGCCGATCGACGATGCCGAGAGCTACCAGATGCTGGCCCGCGGCGAGGTGGTCGGCGTGTTCCAGGTTGAAAGCCAGGGCATGCGGCGCGCGCTGGTCGACATGCGCCCCGACCGCTTCGAGGACATCATCGCGCTGGTCGCGCTCTATCGTCCGGGCCCGATGGCGAACATCCCGACCTATTGCTCGCGCAAGCACGGCGACGAGGAGCCGGAATATCTCCACCCCGTCCTCGAGCCGATCCTCAAAGAGACGTTCGGCGTCATCATCTACCAGGAACAGGTGATGCAGATCGCGCAGGTGATGTCGGGCTATTCGCTCGGCGACGCCGACCTCCTGCGCCGCGCGATGGGCAAGAAGATCCGCGCCGAGATGGACAAGCAGCGCGATATCTTCGTCGCCGGCGCGGTGAAGAACGGCGTGCCGAAAGCGCAGGCCGAGACGATCTTCGAGCTGCTCGCCAAATTCGCCGACTACGGCTTCAACAAGAGCCACGCGGCAGCCTATGCGCTGGTGTCCTACCACACCGCCTACATGAAGGCGCATTATCCGGTGGAGTTCATCGCGGCGTCGATGACGCTCGACCTCAACAACACCGACAAGCTGTCCGAATTTCGCTCCGAGGCGCAGCGCCTCGGCATCAAGGTCGAGCCGCCGAACGTCAACCGCTCAGGGGCGACCTTCGAGGTCGGCGAGAAGACCATCTACTACGCGCTCGCAGCGCTCAAGGGCGTCGGCCTTCAGGCCGTCGAGCAGATCATCGAGGAGCGCACCAAGAACGGCCCGTTCACGTCACTCGCCGATTTCGCCGCGCGCGTGTCGCCGCGCGCGATCAACAAGCGCATTATCGAAAGTCTCGCCGCCGCCGGCGCCTTCGACACGCTGGAGCCGAACCGCGCCCGCGTCTTTGCCGGTGCGGATGCGATCCTCGCCGCCTGCCAGCGTGCGCATGAGGCCGCGACCATCGGGCAGAACGACATGTTCGGAGGTGCGTCGGATGCGCCTACCATCATGCTGCCGCAGATCGAGGCCTGGTTGCCGGCCGAGCGGCTGCGGCGCGAATATGATGCGATCGGTTTCTTCCTGTCGGGGCATCCGCTCGACGATTACGCGACGGTGCTCAAACGCCTGCGCGTGCAGAGCTGGGCGGAGTTTTCGCGCGCCGTCAAAACCGGCGCAACCGCCGGCAAGGTCGCCGCCACCGTGGTGTCGCGCATGGAGCGGCGCACCAAGACCGGCAACAAGATGGGCATCATGGGACTTTCTGATCCCACGGGCCACTTTGAGGCGGTGCTGTTCTCCGAAGGGCTCGCGCAATATCGCGACGTGCTTGAGCCGGGCGCCGCGGTGCTGCTGCAGCTAGGTGCGGAATTGCAGGGCGAGGACGTGCGCGCGCGTGTGCTGCACGCCGAGCCGCTCGATGACGCCGCCGCCAAGACGCAAAAGGGGCTGCGCATCTTCCTGCGCGACACCAAGCCGCTGGAATCGATCGCGCGTCGGCTTGCAGGTCCGGACGCCGCGCCATCGAACGGCGGCGCGCCGAAGGTCGGCAGCCCCGGCATCGCGCAGCGCTCCAACGGCGACGGCGAGGTCTCGCTGGTGATGATGCTCGACCTCGAGACCGAGGTGGAGATGAAGCTGCCCGGCCGCTTCAAGGTCTCGCCGCAAATCGCAGGCGCGATCAAGGCGGTCGCGGGTGTCGTCGACGTGCAGCAATTGTAGCATCCGTCGCCGCCGATCGAGCCCGGCGGCGCCGGTCCATGATTTTGTCGGCGGCGAAGCGTCGCTGTCACTCGTGTCCTGTACTGTTCATGCAGGTCTGGACTGAGATGGTAGGGGGAAAGACATGTGCGACAAATGCTCTGACAAATTGCATCATCTGCTCGTGCCCTCGCGACGCTCGATGATGCTGTTCGCCGCTTCGGCATTGATGTTCGGTTCGACGGCCTTCGCCAAAGAAACGAAAACGCCGCCCAAGCCGCAGAACGTAGTGACACCCGATGCTGCGCTGAAGCGGTTGATGGAGGGTAATGCGCGCTATGTCGACGGTGTGGCGCGGCGCCATGACTTCAAGCATGAGCGAGGAGCTCTCGCCGCGGGGCAGAATCCATATGCGGCGATCCTGAGCTGCGCGGACTCGCGCATTGCGCCGGAATACGCTTTCGACACCGGTCGCGGCGATCTCTTCGTCTGTCGTGTGGCCGGCAATTTTGCCGGCAACGAGACGATCGCGAGCCTTGAATATGCCGTGGCCGTGTTGAGTACGCCGCTGATCCTGGTTCTCGGCCACGACAGTTGCGGCGCCGTCGATGCGACGCTGAAAGCGCTCAAGGACAACAAGTCGCCGCCGGGACACATTCCGTCGCTCGTCGAGGCGATCGCGCCGGCTGCCAAGGCGGCCATGCAGCAGGGCGCAGATGCGCTCGACGCGGCGATCCGGCAAAACGTGATCGACAACGTGGCCAAGCTGAAGTCAGCGGCGCCGATCCTCAATGCGGCGGCCGAGCAGGGCAAGCTCAAGGTCGTCGGCGGCATCTATCGGCTGGCCACGGGCACCGTCGACCTGATCTCCCAGGGGTAGGGGGTCAAGATCAGGATCGTGCGGCCGGAATTTTTGCGATCGCGAACCTGACATGGAGCTGACGGGCGACGGCCAGCGGCCATTCCGTCGCCTCAATCCAAGCGTTTTTCGTTCAAACGCCATTCAGCCAGCCGCGCGTCTCATGTGCGGTGGCAAGCTCAACAACAATAGCGGGCGCGAAAGCCATGCGTGGGACACGACAATCTTTCCTTGGATCTTTCCTCGGTTTGCTTCTTCCGAGCCTGCTGTTCGCGGCAGGCGGACTGTTCGATCCTGCCTACGCCCAGCAGCAGGAGAAGCGTATCGCGCTGGTGGTCGGCAACGGCGCCTATGCGAAGTCGCCGCTGGCAACGACCGCCAATGATGCCGGCCTGATCGCACAGACGCTTCAGGCCGCCGGCTTCGACGTGGTCGGCGCCCGCGACCTCGACGGCGACACGCTGCGCAAGAGCTTTCGCGATTTTCTTCAGAAGGCCCAGACATCGGGACCCGGCACCGTCGCGATGATCTATCTCGCCGGCTATGGCGTGCAGCTCGCCGGCGAGAACTACTTCATCCCGGTCGATTCCAACATCGCGCGCGATACCGACGTTCCGACCGAGGCGCTCCGCATCAGCGACTACGTCCGCCAACTCGCCGCGCTGCCGCTGAAGGCGAACATCGTCGTGCTCGATGCGGCCCGGGCGCAGCCCTTCATCGAGGGCGGGCAACCGATCGCAAGCGGGCTCGCGCTGGTCGAGCCCGACGCGAACATGCTGATCGCCTACAACGCCGCGCCCGGCACCGTGGCGCCGGAAGAGCCGGGGCCCTACGGCGTCTACGCCCAGTCGCTCGCCGAGATGATCCGCACCGGGGGCCTGTCGCTGCCTGAGGTCTTCGACCGCGTGCGCCTGCGCGTCAACGACGCCAGCAAGGGCGCTCAGGTGCCCTGGGACGATCAGAAGATCAGCGCGCAATTCTCGTTCTTCGAGCGCGGACCTGACGCACCACCGCCGCAGGCCACGCCCGATCAGGTCGCTGCGATCCGCAACAAGCCGATCCGCGATCTCGGCGTGCAGGACGCCTACGCGGCGGCGCTCGAGCGCGACACGCTGCCGGCCTATGAGGAATTCCTCTCCGCCTATCCCGGTGATCCCATGGCCAAGCGGGTGATCGCGATTGTTGCAGCGCGCCGCGAGGCGATCACCTGGCGGCGGACCTATCGCGCCGACACGCCGGACGCTTACTGGTCCTATCTGCGCCGCTATCCGCGCGGGCCGCATGCTGGCGACGCACGGCGCAGGCTGGCGATCCTGACCGCGCCGCTCGAGCCGCCGCCGAGCTTTGCCATGATGGATTACGGCCTGCCGCCGCCGCCGCCGGAGGAGGTGGTCTATGTCGATCGCCCCGTGCTGCTGTTCAGCGATCCCGTGTTCGGCTTCGTGCCGCCGCCGCCGCCCCCGGTCTATTTCTGCCCGCCGCCGCCACCGGATTTCGTCGTGCTGCCGCCGCCGCTGCCGGTGGTCGGACTGTTTGTGCTACCACAGCCGATGTTCGTGCCGATCCCGGTGTTCGTGAGGCCGCCAATTTATGTCGCACCGCCGCCGAACAACATCATCTACCAGAACATCCACAACACCACGGTGATCAACACCGTCATCAACCGGCCTCCGGCAGCCGCGGCTGCGGGACTCGCGCCCGGCAGCTTGGCTCCGGCGGTCTCCGGCCGCGCATCACCCGCAGGCCCGGCGGTGCCGCAGGCCGTTGCGCAGCGCGCCGCCTTGATCCAGCAGGGCAAGCTGCCGATGCCGCAGAGCGCGACGATCACGCCCACCGCGCGACCGGGAACACCGGCTGCGACGCGGACCAATGTCGCGCCGGCCGTAGCCGCGCCGCCGAGCAGGTTGCCTGAGGCCAATACGCTTCCGGTCCCCGGCACCCATGGGGCGCCGCCGGCGCCCTCGGCTGCCCAGACGCCGAGTGGCAGGCTCGCGCCGACCGCGACGGCGCCGGCGAACGGCTCGCAAGCAGGCCATCCCAATGCGGCGACCGCAACGGCGCCGCCCACCACGACGCCTGCCGGAAATGCGGCCGTCGCGCCGGGCCAGTCGCAAAAGCCGCCGGTCGCTGGAACGCCGGCGACCACGCCTGCGGATAGCCGTGCAAAGTCGGCCATCCCTCAGCAGGGCACCACGGCTCCATCCGCGGCGGGGACAGGCGCCAAGCCTGCCGTCACAGCGGTGCATCCCACGGGTCGCGAGCCGCTGACACCGCAGAATCAGCGTGTGATCACCCCGCCGCCGCAGGCCGCCAAGCCAGCCGCGCCGCCACATCCTCAAGCCGTCGCGAAACCCGTGCCCTCGGCGGCGACGCCGCGGGCAGCCTCGGCGCCACCCCCGCGAGCCGCGCCTCCGCCCGTCGCCGCCGCCCGGCCGGCTCCGCCGCCAGCGGCTCGCCCGGCGCCGCCACCCCCGCCGCGGGTGGCCGCGGCTCCGCCGCCCCGTCCGGCCGCCCCACCGCGCCCGGCACCGGCTGCAGCGAAGAAATGCGCCCCCCACCAGCCAAAGTGCTAGGGGGCCTGGAACTACGGAAAAGGACTTGAAAAGGGCCTGAAAAAGGACTTGGGGCAGGGCGCCAAAACGCCCTCCAAAGGCCCTTATTTCCTTGCTTCTGGCCGAAATCGCGCTATATAGCGCGCCATCTCACACGGAAACATGGCTCAAAAGGCCGTCCGGTGGCAGCCGGGGCGAGAACGCTCCGTCTTGCTCACACGTTTCCGGAGGAACCAACCGGAGAATTATCACTATGGCGCTACCCGACTTCACCATGCGTCAGCTGCTCGAAGCTGGCGTGCACTTTGGTCACCAATCCCACCGCTGGAATCCGAAAATGGCGCCGTTCATTTTCGGGACCCGCAACAACATCCACATCGTCGACCTCGCGCAGACCGTGCCGATGCTGCACCAGGCCCTCCAGGCCGTCAGCGACACCGTCGCGAAGGGCGGCCGCATCCTGTTCGTCGGCACCAAGCGCCAGGCGCAGGACGGCGTTGCCGACGCGGCCAAGCGCTGCGCGCAGTACTTCGTCAATTCGCGCTGGCTCGGCGGCACGCTGACCAACTGGAAGACGATCTCGGCCTCGATCAAGCGCCTGCGTCATCTCGACGAGGTGCTGTCCGGCGGTGAAGCCAACTCCTACACCAAGAAGGAGCGCCTGACGCTCCAGCGCGAGCGCGACAAGCTCGACCGCTCGCTCGGTGGCATCAAGGACATGGGCGGCCTGCCCGACATGATCTTCGTGATCGACACCAACAAGGAAGACATCGCGATCCAGGAAGCCCAGCGGCTCAACATCCCGGTCGCGGCGATCGTCGACACCAATTCGGACCCCAAGGGCATCACCTATGTGGTGCCGGGCAATGACGACGCGGGCCGTGCGATCTCGCTCTATTGCGACCTGATTGCGCGCGCGGCGATCGACGGCATCTCGCGCGCCCAGGGCGATGCGGGCATCGATATCGGCGCTTCGGTCAAGCCGGCCGCTGAAGAGCTTCCGTCCACCAGCGGTTTCCAGGGCCTTGCAGGTCCGCGCGGCACCGCCGACGACCTCAAGAAGCTCCCGGGCGTGTCGGGTGCGATCGAGAAGAAGTTCAACGACCTCGGCATCTTCCACTACTGGCAGCTCGCCGAGCTCGATCACGCCACCGCGCACAAGATCGGCGAAGAGGTCGGTCTGCCCAGCCGTGCGGATGCCTGGGTGGCCAAGGCCAAGGCGCTCACCGCGGAAGCGGAATAACAGTCGAGGGGCGGCCGGATCGTTCCGGCCGCCATTTCAGTTGACGCGACGTCCTGTGATGGACCGCGGTGGGGCGAGACAGCGCCGCGCCGCGGGTTAACCGGCAGGCAAGAAGGATTTTTAACGATGGCAACGATCACAGCTGCGATGGTCAAGGATCTGCGCGAGTCGACCGGCGCAGGCATGATGGACTGCAAGGCCGCGCTCACCGAAAACGACGGCAACATGGAAGCGGCGCAGGATTGGCTCCGCAAGAAGGGCCTGTCGAAGGCTGCCAAGAAGTCCGGCCGCGTCGCGGCCGAGGGCCTGATCGGCGTACTCACCAAGGGCACCAAGGGCGTCGTGGTCGAGGTCAACTCCGAGACCGATTTCGTCGCGCGCAACGGCCAGTTCCAGGGCCTCGTCAAGATGATCGCCCAGGTCGCGTTCGATGCCGGCGCCGATGTCGAGAAGATCAAGGCCACCAAGGTCGGCGACGTCACGGTCGAAGCTGCGATCAATGACGCGATCGCGACCATCGGCGAGAACATGACGCTGCGCCGCGCCGCTTCGCTCGACGTGAAGCAGGGCGTGGTGTCGAGCTACGTCCATGGCGCCGTCATCGATGGCGCCGGCAAGATGGGTGTCCTCGTCGCGCTCGAATCGCCCGGCAAGGCCGATGAGCTCGCAGCGCTCGGCCGCCAGCTCGCCATGCATGTCGCGGCCGCCAATCCGCTCGCGCTCGAACCGTCCGGTCTCGATCCGGCGGTCGTGAAGCGCGAGAAGGACGTGCTCGCCGACAAGTACCGCCAGCAGGGCAAGCCGGAGAACGTGATCGAGAAGATCGTCGAGTCCGGCCTGAAGACCTACTACAAGGAAGTCTGCCTGCTCGAGCAGGCCTTCATCCACGACACCGGCAAGTCGGTGGCGCAGGCGGTGAAGGAAGCTGAGGGCAAGGTTGGGGGCCCCGTGAAGATCGCCGGCTTTGTGCGGTATGCTCTCGGTGAGGGAATCGAGAAGCAGGAAAGCGACTTCGCGGCGGAAGTCGCGGCCGCCAGCGGCAAGAAGTAAGCGCCGGGACGTTTCCTTCCGGCGTGCCGCCGGAAGCGGCGCCCGGAGAAGGAAAGTGCTCATGACTGATCCGGTCTATCGTCGCGTGGTGATCAAGCTGTCCGGCGAATATCTCGCGGGACCGCAGGGTTTTGGGATCGACCAGCAGACGGTTGACCGGGTTGCCGACGATCTGATCGCCGCGCGCCGTCTCGGTGCCGAGGTCGCGGTGGTGATCGGCGGCGGCAATATCGTTCGCGGCGTCGAGGTGTCCTCCCGCGGCGTGTCGCGCCCGACGGGCGACACGATGGGCATGCTCGCCACCGTGATGAACTGCCTCGCGGTGGAAGCGGCGATCGAACGCAAGGGCGCGCCGGCGCGCACCCTCTCGGCTTTCGTCATGCCCGAGATTTCCGAGCTATTCACCCGCGCCGCAGCGCACAAATACCTCGCCGAGGGCCGAATCGTGCTGCTCGGCGGCGGAACCGGCAATCCGTTCTTCACGACCGACACAACGGCGGTGCTGCGCGCCGCCGAGATCGGTGCCGAGGCCGTCCTCAAGGCGACCAATGTCGACGGCGTCTACTCGGCCGATCCCAAGAAGGATCCGGCCGCCAAGCGCTTCGACCGGCTGACGCACAAGCAGGCGATCGAGGGCGACTATAAGGTGATGGACGCGACTGCCTTCGCGCTTGCCCGCGAGACGTCGCTGCCTATCATCGTATTCTCGATCGCCGAACCGGGCTCGATCGGCGCGATTCTGCGCGGCGTCGGCCACGGGACGATCGTCGCCGGCTGACGGCGCGCCGGGCGCAGCTTGTGCGCCCAGCCAGGTATCTGAAGGGAGAGCGTGATGGCCACGGGTAATTTCGACCTCAACGAATTGAAGCGCCGCATGCAGGGCGCCGTCCAGTCCCTCAAGCACGAGCTCGGGGGCCTGCGCACCGGGCGCGCCTCCGCCTCGATGCTCGATCCGGTCCAGGTCGAAGCCTACGGCAGCCACATGCCGCTGAATCAGCTCGCCACCGTCAGCGTACCGGAGCCGCGGCTGATCTCGGTGCAGGTCTGGGACAAGTCGATGGTCAAGCCGGTGGAGAAGGCGATCGTCGATTCCAACCTCGGCCTGTCACCGGCCACCGAGGGCCAGGTGCTGCGCCTGCGCATCCCCGAGCTGAACGAAGAGCGGCGCAAGGAGCTGGTGAAGGTCGCGCACAAATACGCGGAAGCTGCCAAGGTCGCCGCGCGTCACGTCCGCCGCGACGGTCTCGACGTCCTCAAGAAGCTCGAGAAGAATCACGAGATGTCGGAGGACGACCAGAAGCGTCATGCCGACGAGGTGCAGAAGGCGACCGACGGCACGATCACCGAGATCGATCAGCTGCTGGCGGCCAAGGAAAAAGAGATTCTGACGGTCTAGAGAAGCCTTCATGTCGAACGCCGCCGCGCCCGTCACGGAAGGACCGGAAAGGTCCGAGGCGCCCGCGCATGTCGCCATCATCATGGATGGCAACGGGCGCTGGGCGGCGGCACGTGGCCTGCCGCGCGCCGAGGGCCACCGCCGCGGCGTGGAAGCGTTGCGCCGCGTCGTCCGTGCCTCGCATGAGCTCGGCATCCGCTATCTCACCATCTTCTCCTTCAGCTCAGAGAACTGGTCGCGTCCGGCGAGCGAGATTGGCGATCTCTTCGGCCTGTTGCGCCGTTTCATCCGCAACGACCTCGCGAGCCTGCACCGTGATGGCGTCAAGGTGCGCATCATCGGCGAGCGCGAGGGACTCGAAGGTGACATCTGCGCCCTGTTGAACGAGGCCGAGGAGCTGACGCGCAACAACACGCGTCTTACCCTCGTCGTCGCCTTCAACTACGGCTCACGGCAGGAGATCGCGAAAGCCGCGCAAAAGCTCGCGCGCGAAGTCGCAGAGGGCAAGCGCGATCCGGCCTCGATCGATGCCGAAGCGCTCGGGCACTATCTCGACGCACCCGAGATTCCCGATCCCGATCTCATCATCCGCACCTCCGGCGAGCAGCGTCTGTCCAATTTCCTGATGTGGCAGGCCGCCTATAGCGAGCTGGTGTTCGTGCCGATCCATTGGCCTGATTTCGACAAGGCCGCGCTCGAAGGCGCGATCGCCGAATTTGCCAGACGCGAGCGCCGTTTCGGCGGCCTGGTCGCGAAAACCGCCTCGTGACCGAAAACGACGCCGCGCCGGCGGGCTCAACGCCGGCTTCAAGCAACCTGATGATGCGTGTCCTCGCGGCCCTCGTGCTGGCGCCGCTGGCGATCGCGCTCGCCTATGCCGGCGGCTGGCTCTGGGCGTTCCTGGTTACGCTTGCCTCGATCGGGTTGTTCGTGGAGTGGCTGACTGTGGTCGGGGCAGGGCGGGTTGTCCTGACAGCGTGCGGGACGATCGTTCTCGCCATCATGGGATTCTGTGTCGCCTTCGGGGCGCTCAAGGCTGCGGTCGTGATCGGCTGCGTCGGCGGCGTCGCGATCATGCTGCTGGCGAAAGACAAGTTTGTCTGGGCGGGGGCTGGATTCGCCTATGCGGTGGCTGCGCTGCTCGCCTCGATCCTGGTGCGGCAGGATCCGGTGAACGGATTCGTCGCACTCATGTTCGTGCTGCTTGTGGTGTGGGCGACCGACATCGGTGGCTATTTTGCCGGCCGGGGCATCGGCGGTCCCAAATTGTGGCCGCGCGTGAGCCCCAAAAAGACCTGGGCCGGGGCGCTCGGCGGCTTCGTCGCGAGCCTGGCGGTCGCAGGCGGATTTGCCGCCTCCGGCTTCGGCAAGGCGGTTCCGTTGCTAGCCCTCAGCGCCATTTTGTCGATGGTCTCGCAAGCCGGCGACCTCTTCGAATCCGCAGTCAAGCGCCGGTTCGGCGTCAAGGATTCCAGTCACTTAATCCCGGGCCATGGGGGCCTGATGGACCGCCTGGACGGCTTCATCGCCGCCATTCTGGTGGCCTGGATTTTCGGCTACCTGCGCCATGGTGTGCATAGCGCTGGAAGCGGTCTTATGGTTTGGTGAAACAATGAGCCCAGTCCCTTTGCGTAACAACAAGCCCGCGGCGTCCGCGGTGCGCAGCGTCACCGTTCTCGGTGCCACCGGCTCGATCGGCGACAGCACGATGGATCTGTTGCGCGCTTCGCCCGAGCGCTATCGCGTCGAGGCATTGACGGCGAACGGCAATGTCGAAGCGCTGGCAAAGCTCGCAAAGGAGTTTTCCGCGCGCTTCGTCGCGATCGCGGACACCTCCAAGCTTGCCGAGCTCAAGAATGCGCTCGCCGGCACCAAGACTGAATGCGGCGCGGGCGAAAGCGCTGTGATCGAGGCTGGTGCGCGGCCGGCCGACTGGGTGATGGCGGCGGTGAGCGGCGCGGCTGGACTGAAGCCCGCGCTCGCCGCGGTCGATCGCGGCGCCCATGTCGCGCTCGCCAACAAGGAATGCCTCGTCTGCGCCGGCGATTTCTTCATGCAGCGCGCCGCCAAGGCGGGTGCCTGCATTCTGCCCGCCGATTCCGAGCACAACGCACTGTTCCAGGCTTTGAGCTCGGGCAATCGCGATGAGCTCGTGCGCGTCATCATCACCGCCTCGGGCGGCCCGTTCCGCACCTGGAAGAGCACTGACATCGAGCAGGCGACGCTGGCTCAGGCGCTCAAGCATCCGAACTGGAGCATGGGCCAGAAGATCACGATCGATTCCGCCTCGATGATGAACAAGGGCCTCGAGGTGATCGAGGCGTCCTATCTGTTCGCCTTGAAGCCGGACGAGATCGACGTGCTGGTCCATCCGCAGTCGATCATCCACGGCATGGTCGAATTCTCCGACTGCTCGGTCGTTGCCCAGCTCGGCGCGCCCGACATGCGCACGCCGATCGCACACTGCCTCGGCTGGCCCGACCGCATCAAGGGACCCGCCGCCAAGCTCGACCTCGCCAAGATCGGGCAATTGACCTTCGAGGCGCCGGATTTCGAACGTTTCCCCGGACTGCGGCTTGCTTACGATTCGTTAAGGACCGGACGCGGCGCGACTACGGTATATAATGCTGCGAACGAGGTCGCGGTGGCGGCCTTCATCGCCGGCAAGATCAGATTCGGCGCCATCGCGCGGCTGGTCGAAGCAACGCTCGAAGACTGGATCAAGGGTGGCAATCTGGCGCCCTTGTCCTCGGCGGATGATGCGATCACCGTTGACCATGTTGCGCGAAACAGAGCGGCCACCCTATTGCCTCAAATCGCCTTAAACGCATCCTAGTAGGTTCGGAACCGGGGTCGCGAGGCCCCGGGTTAAGAGGAATCGATGACTGAGTTTTTCCTCCATAGCTTCAACACCTTGAGCCATGGGCTGATCGGCTATGTGATCCCCTTTTTATTCGTCCTGACCATCGTCGTTTTCTTCCATGAGCTCGGCCATTTTCTGGTCGCGCGCTGGGCTGGCGTGAAGGTGTTGACCTTTTCGCTCGGGTTCGGCCCCGAGCTCGCCGGCTTCAACGACCGCCACGGCACGCGCTGGAAGATCTCGGCGATCCCGCTCGGCGGCTATGTCAAATTCTTCGGCGACGACACCGAGGCCTCGACGCCATCGGCCGTGACGCTGGCCGCAATGTCGGCGGAAGAACGCGCCGGCAGCTTCCATCACAAGAAGGTCGGCCCGAGGGCTGCGATCGTCGCGGCCGGACCGATCGCGAATTTCCTGCTCGCGATCGCGATCTTCACCTGTCTTTTCACCTTTTTCGGCAAGCCATCGACCACGGCGCGAGTCGACAAGATCGAGGCGGGCAGTGCTGCGGCAGCGGCCGGCTTCCAGGTCGGCGACGTCGTGACCGCCATCGACGGAACCAAGATCGGAAGCTTCTCCGACATGCAGCGGATCGTCGGCACGCATGCCGGCGACAAGCTGATCTTCACCGTGAAGCGGGGCGATTCCCAGGTCGATCTGTCCGGGACCCCGGAGCTGCGCGAGGTGAAGGATCCCTTCGGCAACGTGCATCGGCTCGGCGTGCTCGGAATCACCCGGCAGACGGCGGCCGGTGACACCGTCACCGAGCGGGTCGATCCGGCCACCGCGCTGTGGCTGGGCGTGAAGGAAACCTGGTTCGTGATCGACCGGACGCTGGCCTATATCGGCGGGGTCTTTGCCGGTCGCGAGGCGGCCGATCAGGTCGGCGGTCCGTTACGAATCGCCCAGATCTCCGGGCAGGTCGCGACCATCGGCATGGCTGCGCTGGTGCATCTGGCCGCAGTGCTGTCGATCTCGATCGGGCTGTTGAACCTGTTCCCGGTTCCGCTGCTCGATGGCGGGCACCTTTTGTTCTATGCGGTGGAAGCAGTCCGCGGCCGGCCTTTGTCGGAACGCGCGCAGGAGATGGGGTTTCGAATCGGGCTCGGCTTGGTACTGATGTTGATGGTGTTTGCGACCTATAACGACATCCTCCATCTGGCGGCATCGTGAAACGGGCTTTTTTGTGACGTTGCTCTTAGGCAACGTCCTGGACTGAAATTCAAACTACGGCGCGCTCGGCCGTTTGCGGCGTCGGTGAAATTAGCTACAAGCGGCATGAAACTTGGGGAATCTCCCAGACCGGCGTTGGGGTTGGGTCTGGCACTGGAATGATAAGGGCGTCGTTGCGCATGATGTTTGGTATGAAGGTCCGGGGGGGCCTGCTCGCCACCCTGATCATGTTCGGCGTGCCGGTGCTTGCCCCGGTTGGGGTAGCGCTTGTGTCTACGCCCGCCGCCGCCCAGACGGTGGATTCGATCTCGGTGGAGGGGAACCGCCGTGTCGAGGTCGAGACCATCCGTTCCTATTTCAAGGCAGGCCCCGGCGGGCACCTTGACCAGGCAGCCATCGACGACGGCCTCAAGGCGCTGATCGAGACCGGACTGTTCCAGGACGTGAAGATCAATCGCGTCGGCGGCCGGATCGTGGTTTCGGTGGTCGAAAACGCCGTCATCGGTCGCGTCGCCTTCGAGGGCAACAAGAAGATCAAGGACGAGCAGCTCACCGCCGAAGTCCAGTCCAAGCCGCGCGGCACGTTCTCTCGCGCCGTGGTGCAGTCGGACACGCTGCGCATCGCCGAAATCTATCGCCGCTCCGGCCGCTACGACGTGCACGTCACGCCCGAGATCATCGAGCAGCCGAACAACCGCGTCGACCTGGTCTTCACGATCGAGGAGGGCGCCAAGACCGGCGTCAAGTCGATCGAGTTCGTCGGCAACGTTGCCTATTCGAGCTATCGCCTGAGGGACGTCATCAAGACCCGCGAGACGAATCTCCTGAGCTTCCTCGGCAGTGCCGACGTCTACGATCCGGACCGGGTCGAGGCCGACCGCGACCTGATTCGCCGTTTCTACCTCAAGCACGGCTTCGCCGACGTCCAGGTGGTCGCCGCGATCACCGAATACGATCCGGAGAGGAAGGGCTTCCTCGTCACCTTCAAGATCGAGGAAGGCCAACAGTATCGCGTCGGCTCAGTCGACTTCCGCACGAGCATCCCGAACTTCGATCCCACCGTGCTGCGCAGCTATTCGCGCGTCAACGTCGGCTCGCTCTACAACGTCGAATCGGTCGAGAAGTCGGTCGAGGAGATGCAGATCGAGGCCTCGCGCCGCGGCTATGCCTTCGCCGTGGTTCGGCCGGGTGGCGACCGCAATTTCGATGCGCACACCGTGTCGGTCGTGTTCAACATCGACGAAGGTCCGCGCACCTATATCGAGCGCATCAACATTCGCGGCAACATCCGCACGCGCGACTACGTGATCCGCCGCGAATTCGACCTCTCCGAGGGCGACGCCTACAACCGTGCGCTGGTCGATCGCGCCGAGCGGCGTCTGAAGAACCTCGACTTCTTCAAGACCGTCAAGATCACCACGGAGCCGGGGTCCTCCAGCGACCGCGTGGTCCTGATCGTCGATCTCGAGGAGAAGTCCACCGGCGACTTCTCGGTGTCGGGCGGTTATTCCACGACCGACGGCGCGCTGGCCGAAGTCTCGATCTCCGAGCGCAACCTGCTCGGCCGCGGACTGTTCGCCAAGGCATCCGTCACCTACGGCCAGTATGCGCGCGGCTATTCGCTGTCGTTCGTCGAACCGTACCTGCTCGACTACCGCGTCGCGCTCGGCCTCGACCTCTACCAGCGTACGCAGCTGTCCAACAGCTTCATCTCTTACGGCACCAAGACGCTGGGCTTCAGCCCGCGCCTCGGCTTCAGCCTGCGCGAAGATCTGGCCTTGCAGCTGCGCTATTCGATCTACCGTCAGGAGATCACGCTGCCGTCCTATCTGCAGGACTGTAACAACACGCTGGGCACCGCGGCCAATACAAGCCCGGCCTTCTCCGCCGCAAACGGTGGTGTCCCTGATCTCAGCTCCACCAACGGCCTCGGGTGCTACCAGAACGGCGAAGCCTCGCTACCGGTGCGCAAGGAGTTGGCGAACGGCGCGACGCTGACCTCGGCGCTGGGCTATTCGTTGACCTACAACACGCTCGACAACAACAAGAACCCGACCGACGGCCTTCTGGTCGACTTCAAGCAGGACTTCGCCGGCGTCGGCGGCGACGTCTCCTACCTGAAGTCCGCGGTTGATGCGAAGTACTACCAGTCGCTGGTGTCCGATCTCGTCGGCCTCGTCCATCTGCAGGGCGGTATCCTCAACAAGTGGGGCAGCACCGAACTGCGCATGCTCGATCACTTCCAGATGGGTCCGAATCTCGTCCGCGGCTTTGCGCCGAACGGCATCGGTCCACGCGACCTCAATCCCTATGGCACGCAGGACGCGCTTGGGGGCACGAAGTACTGGGGCGCTTCGCTCGAATTGCAGATGCCGTTCTGGTTCCTGCCCAAGGAAGTGGGTCTGAAGGGCGCGGTCTATGCCGACGCCGGCGGTCTCTACGACTACCAGGGACCGACGACCTGGGCGCTCACCGGCGAAACGACGACGACGAAGAACTCGACCTGTACGCCGTCGACCGTCAACCCGGCCACGCCTGGAACTTGTACCGGATTGGTGTATGACGACAGCAAGGTCATCCGCTCGTCGGTGGGTATCGGTCTGATCTGGCAGTCTCCGTTTGGACCGCTGCGCTTCGACTACGCAGTGCCGCTCACCAAGGGCGCGTATGACCGCGTGCAGCAGTTCCGGTTCGGCGGCGGTACGTCGTTCTAAGCTGATCTCCGGCCGGACCTCGACGGGGTGGAATGGCGCAGCCGTCCTTCTTCAAGAAGCCGCCTGCGTCGGCGCTGGCCGATATCGCCACGCTGACGAAGGCGCAGCTGGTCGACCCGGCCCGGGCCGGCCACATGATCACGGGCCTGGCTTCGCTCGACGAAGCCGGCCCGATGCACCTGACGTTCTTCGACAACCTCAAATATGTCGACCAGCTCAAGGCGACCAAGGCCGGCGGCTGCCTCGTCAGCCCGCGCTTCGAGGCGCAGGTACCGGCGCACGTCGCCGCGCTGCGCGTGGCGCAGCCGTTCCGTGCCTTCGTCAGGATCGCCCGGGAATGGCACGGTGACGCGCTGAGGCCGCAATCCTCGGTCGGCAATGACGGCATCGCGCCGTCGGCGATCATCGATCCAACGGCGCGTCTGGAGGACGGCGTCGTGGTCGATCCACTGGCCGTCATCGGCCCTGAGGTCGAAATCGGCAGCGGCACCGTGATCGGCGTCGGCGCGGTGATCGGCCCTGGCGTCAAGATCGGCCGGGACTGCGACGTCGGCGCCCGTACGGCCATCCAGTGCGCCCTGATCGGCAACAACGTGCTGATTCACCCTGGCTGCTCGATCGGCCAGGACGGCTACGGGTTCGTCTTTTTCGGTCCCGAGGGCCACCTCAAGGTGCCGCAGACGGGACGGGTGCTGATCCAGAACGACGTTGAGGTCGGGGCTGGCACCACCATCGATCGGGGGTCCTTGCGTGACACCGTGATCGGGGAGGGCACCAAAATCGACAACCAGGTCCAGATCGGCCACAATGTGACCATCGGCCGGAACTGCCTGCTGGCGGCTCAGATCGGCCTCGCCGGCAGCCTGACGATCGGCGACAACGTGGCGCTGGGAGCGAAGGTTGGCATCAACAATCACCTCAAGATCGGCGATGGGGCTCAGGTCACCGCGATGAGCGGCGTCAAGGACGACATCCCGGCAGGCGGACGTTGGGGCGGCTTTTTTGCCAAGCCGACCAAGCAGTGGTTCAAGGAGATCATCGCGGTGGAGCGTCTCGTGCGTGACAGCAAGGCCGATGGGAAGGACGAGGGACAGGAGTAATGGAGGAAGCACCGGTCAGGTTCGAGCTCGTGGACATCAACGCGATTCTGCGCACGCTGCCGCACCGCTTCCCGATGCTGTTGATCGACCGGGTGATCAACATCCGCACCGACTATAGCGGCATCGGCATCAAGAACGTCACCTTCAACGAGCCGGCCTTCCAGGGGCATTTCCCCGAACGGCCGGTCTATCCCGGTGTGATGATGATCGAGGCGATGGCGCAGACCGCGGGCGTGATCGGCATCACATCGGTCGATGGCACGGAGAAGCCGCGGGCGGTGTATTTCCTCACCATCGACAAGTGCAAATTTCGCAAGCCCGTGCTGCCTGGTGACACCATCGAGTACCACATGCGCTCGATCGGTCGCCGCAAGGCGATGTGGTGGTTTCACGGCGATGCCAAGGTCAACGGCCAGGTCGTCGCCGAAGCCGACGTCGGCGCGATGCTGACGGACTGAGGCGAGTTTCTCGTCGCTTCAATCTACGTCGTCGTTCCGGGATGTGTGAGAAGTGCGCAGGCCCGGAATCCATAACGCCGAACGTCGTTATGGATTATAGCTCGCGACTTCGTCGCGCCCCGGAATGACGGACCATGGACGATGGCTTCCAGCGTGAAACAAGCCGAGATGATACGTCACTGGACAGATCGCGCAAAGTCGCGCTAACCACCGGAAAACCGAGCGACTTCAACGGATAGCCAGACCTTCTTAATGAGCAAGATTGATCCCACCGCGCGCGTGGAAGACGGCGCCGTGATCGGCGAGGGCACCGAGATCGGGCCCTTCTGCATCATCGGCCCGAACGTCGTGATCGGCAAAAATTGCAAGTTGATCGGGCATGTGCACATCACGGCGCAGACGACGATCGGCGACGATTGCACCATCTACCCGTTCGCCTCGCTCGGCACGCCGCCGCAGTCGCTCAGCTATCGCGGCGAGCTGACGAAGCTACGGATCGGTTCAGGCTGCACCATCCGCGAATCCGTGACCATGAATGCCGGCACCGTCGCGGGCGGCGGCATCACGGAGGTCGGCGAACGCGGCTATTTCATGAATTGCAGCCACGTCGGGCACGACTGCCATGTCGGCAACGACGTGATCTTCGCGACCTCGGCGACGCTCGGGGGGCACTGTGAGATCGGCGACTTCGTCTTCATCGGTGGCTTGTCCGCGGTGCACCAGTTCACCCGCATCGGTCCGCAGGTGATGGTCGGCGGCGTTTGTGGCGTGCGTGACGACATCATTCCGTTCGGGCTCGTCAACGGCCAGTATGCGGTGCTCGAAGGTCTCAACATCATCGGCATGAAGCGGCGCAAGTTCACCAAGCAGCGGCTCGCGAGCGTGCGCGC